>NZ_JANXSO010000071.1 GCF_025352645.1 Iodobacter sp.
AATTCATATTTGATTGGGGGTGCATTAGCAGGGATTTCGATAATGACATTGAAATCGTTTGGTAAATCTTTGCCTGCGGCAATTTTGCTGATGTCCATTGGATGATTCCATAGTTTCAATTGAGAACGGCGGCAATTATAAAGCCTGCAGCTCTGCCATGTACAAATGCTTATGTATAAAAGTAATACCTACGCAGCAGCCAACACATTGGCGGTATACACTAGGGTCAATCTTTTATGATTTGACTGCGATGAAGCCACATTATCTTTCCCCATTATTTGATCCGCGCTCTATAGCCGTGATTGGTGCCTCTGAAACGCCAGGGGCAGTAGGTACAACTGTCTTTGCCAATGTGCTGGAGGGAGGGTACAGCGGTAAATTATTCCCTGTTAATTTACATCGCGAGCAGGTCTTGGACATTGCCGCGTTTAAATCGATCGCCAAAGTGCCAATGGTGGTGGATTTAGTCATCATTACAACTCCGGCTAAAACGCTGCCTGATTTAATAGAAGAATGCGGTAAAAAAGGCATTAAAGCCGCTGTGATTATGTCTTGCGATTTTGTTGGCACAGATAAAAAAAGCCAGCTTCTGCTGGATAAAATCATGGAACGGGCACGGCATTACGGTTTAAGGATTATTGGCCCAACGGTATTTGGCCTGTGCCGCGTTAGCTCTAAGCTGATGGCGGGCAATTATCAGGGCAAGCTTAAAAACGGCAGCATGGCGCTGGTATCACAATCATCGTCGATTACCTCGGCGATTTTAGACTGGGCTGAATCGCATGATGTGGGGTTTTCATCGGTGGTGTCTTTAGGCTCGGCAGTCGATGTGGATGTAGGCGAGGTGCTTGATTACCTTGTGGCCGATCCTAAAACCCAAAGCATTCTGCTGTATATCGAAGACCTACAAGAGGCACGTACTTTTATGTCGGCGGTGCGGGCTGCTGCCCGCTCTAAGCCGGTGATGGCGCTAAAAGTGGGGCGGTATAACGACGCTTCTGCCGCGCATGGACGCACACATTCTGAGCGCTTAATTGGCCGTGATGATGTGTTTGATGCCGCGCTAAAACGCGCCGGTGTACTGCGCCTGCGCTCGATTAATCAATTATTTACTGCTGCCAAAGTGCTGAATGGCACGTTTAAAACTAAGGGTCGCCGCCTTGCGATTGTCACCAATGGCATTGGCGCGGGCATGATGGCGGTAGATAGAGCGCGTGATTTACACGTGGAGCTGCCCGAATTAACCGCAAGCACGGTGGCTTGGCTGGCCAAAAACCTGCCAGCGCAGGCGCGGCGGAATAATCCGGTGGATATTCTGGGCGATGCATCCCCTGAGCGCTTTAAGCTGGTGGTGGAGGCGGTGTTGGCCGATGCTAATATCGATGGGGTGTTGGTGGTGTTTACTCCGCAGGCGGGGACCGATCACTTACGCACTGCCGAAGCCATGATTGCGCTGAAAAAAACCAGCGATAAACCGCTGCTGATGGCATGGATAGGGGGCAAAAAAGTTGATGCCAGCCGTAAATTACTGAATAAAGCGGGTTGTGCTAGTTTTTCTGCGCCGGAACACGCCGTAGAGGTGTTTTACTCCTTGGCCGCATGGCAGCATAACCAGCAGCTCTTGCTGCAAACGCCTGCGCCGCTGGGTGAGTGGATTGCGCCGGATATGGAAACGGCACGCATGGTGATTGATAATGCGCTGGCTTCTGGGCGCAGCATGCTTGATGAAATCGAATCCAAAGCGGTGCTGCGGGCGTTTCATATTCCGGTGGCGCTGACCGTAAGGGCCAATAGCGCTGATGATGCGGTGAATGCGGCTATGGGTATGGGCCTGCCGGTGGTGCTGAAAATAGACGCCATTGATGTGATGCATAAAACCGATATCGACGGTGTGGTGCTTAATTTGAACAGCTTAATCAGCGTAGCCACCGAGGCGAATAAAATGCTGGGCCGTGCGCACGATAGCTTAGGTGTAGAGCGGGTGCGTGGGCTAACGGTGCAACCCATGCACGGCAAAAAAAATGCGCGTGAGCTGATGGTCGGGGTGGTCAATGATTCGGCCTTTGGCCCCGTCATTAGCTTTGGTGCAGGCGGGATTGCGGTTGAGGTGTTTAATGATATCGCCGTTTCTTTGCCGCCGCTCAATGGCTATCTGGCCGAGCATTTAATCCGCCGTACCCGCATTAAAAAAATGCTTGAGCCGTTTAGAAACCAGCCTGCGGTGAATATCGAGGCGGTTAAAAATGTACTGCTGCGCGTTTCTGAAATGGTGTGTGAGCTGCCGCAGATTCAGCAGCTGGATATCAACCCGCTGATTAGCGATGAAAATGGCGTGATTGCAGTGGATGCCAGCATTATTGTGGCTGCGGTGGACCCAAAAGCCCGCCGCTACGCGCATATGGCGATTCATCCTTATCCATCGCATTTGATGCAGCTCACCCAGCTCAAAACCGGCATGCCGATGATATTGCGCCCGATTAGGCCGGAAGATGCCGAACTACTGATTCAGTTTGTCAGTCGTCTATCGGATGAAACGCGTTACAACCGCTATATGAGTGTGCTTAAATCCCTGCCGCAAAGCCTGCTGGCACGCTTTACCCATCTGGATTACGCCAGAGAAATGGCGATTGCCGCCACGGTGCAGGCAGGGCAGGGCGAGCAAATTATCGGTGTGGCGCGCTTTACCGCTAATCCTGATAAAGACAGCTGCGAATTTGCGGTGGTGATTGACGATGCTTGGCAGGGCAAGGGCTTGGGTAACCGCTTGATGGAAGCGCTATTTACCGCCGCACGGGATATGGGTATCTCGGTGATTGAGGGTGAAGTGCTGAGCAGCAATAAAACCATGCTGGCGTTTATGAAATACCTTGGCTTCACCATTCAGACCCACCCAGAGGATAATGGTCTGAAGTGGGTGGTAAAAACATTATAAAAGAGGCTGTGCAGCTTAGCTGAGAAGACGATGACGATATCCTGTAGTACTTGCAAAGCCTGTTGTTGCCAGCTTGAAGTGATGCTGATTGCTGGTGACGACGATGTACCGCCGCAATATATTGAACAAGATGCATGGGGAGGCGAGATTATGCATCGCCTGAGCGATGGCTGGTGCGCAGCGCTCAATCGGCAAACCATGCTTTGTACGATTTACGAGCAAAGGCCATGGATTTGCCGTGAGTATGAGGCGGGCGATTTTGATTGCATGGAGCAAAGAAAGCGTATCCCGCTGCTGCAAATTTAGCGCCTGCCAGTGTTAATCCTGAGCTAAGTTTTTTTCTATGCGTTGGTCTGGAATAAACCAAATTACCGCCACCGCAATATAAAGCCCAATTGCAATCCAGCGGCTAACAAAGGCCAGTGGAATAGCAACGGCATACAAAATAACGGATATTTTGCCTTTTCTATCTTTGCCCATTGCAATGGCCAGTGGGGAATCAAAGCCATGAATCTTGATCAGAATATTCATCATAATTGGCCAAGCAATACCCGCCATAAATAGCACCACACCATAGAGCGCCACGGCCAGTGGTGAGAAATGGCTTTCCTGCATCCAGCCCGTGGTGACCGGAATTAAAGACAGCCAAAACAGTAGATGTAGATTGGCCCAAAGCACGCTGCCATTAATTCTGTGTACCATATGAAATAAATGGTGGTGATTATTCCAGTAAATCCCCACCATGATAAAGCTGAAGATATAACCCAAAAAAATGGGAATCATCGGCAAAAGCGCATGGGCATCCTCGCCATGCGGCACTTTTAATTCTAATACCATGATGGTGATAATAATGGCGATCACCCCATCACTAAACGCCTCCAAACGCGTCTTGCCTATCGCTCCCATACCATCCCCTTACTAGAATATTGAAATGTCATTCTAGCCGGATTTCATCTTCCTGCCCTAGGCTACCTAGTGGATTGTCATAGTTTTAGTCAATAGCATTTAACAATGTTCATTATTTAAACTATCAATTAGACCTAAGAGGGGAGGGGCGTTAAGATGACTTCACTGCTTCACAAACAACACTTTCTCTACTTAGGAGTTACACCATGTCTTTGATTAATAGCGAAATTAAACCATTTAAAGTTAACGCATTCCATGCAGGTAAATTCACTTCAGTTAGCGAAGCGGATCTGAAAGGCAAGTGGTCGATTGTGTTCTTCTACCCAGCCGATTTCACTTTTGTTTGCCCTACTGAATTAGGCGATCTGGCTGATTTTTACCCGGAATTCCAAAAAATGGGTGTAGAGGTTTACTCGGTTTCTACCGATACCCAGTTCACCCACAAGGCTTGGCACGATACATCGGACACGATCAAAAAGATCAACTATCCGATGCTGGCTGACCCTACCGGCACGCTGACTCGCAATTTTGATGTGATGATCGAAGAAGAAGGCCTAGCACTGCGCGGCACATTCCTGATCAACCCAGAAGGCCAGATCAAGCTGTGCGAAATCCACGATAACGGCATTGGCCGCTCTGCTTCTGAGCTGATGCGCAAAGTGCAAGCCGCTCAATATATTGCCAAGCACCCAGGCGAAGTTTGCCCTGCTAAATGGCAACCTGGTGCAGCAACCTTGGCGCCATCGCTTGATTTAGTTGGCAAGATTTAATTACTAATTAATTCGTAGGGTGGGTTACACCCGCCCTACGATTATCGCTTTTATTGCAAAAGCACTTTCTAAACATGCGCAAAGCGCTTTTTCAATAAAAACTATTCCGGAGAATTCATCATGCTTGAATCTAATATCAAAACTCAACTCGCTGCCTATTTAGAAAAATTGCAATTCCCAATTGAGCTAATTGCTTCATTAGATGAAAGCAGTGCCGCATTAGAAATGAATAGCTTATTGCAAGAAATCACCGAGCTTTCAGACAAAATTACTCTGCGCTTTGATGATGCCGCGCTCAAGCCTTCCTTTTGCATAGCCCGAATCGGCGAAGAGCCGCGTGTGCGCTTTGCTGGGATTCCGATGGGACATGAGTTTACTTCCTTGGTGCTGGGCTTGCTGCAAGTCGGTGGACATCCGCCTAAAATTGAAGCGGCGCTGATTGAGCAAATTAAAGCGCTGCCTGGCGAGCTGCATTTTGAAACGTTTATTTCGCTGACCTGCCAAAATTGCCCAGAAGTGGTGCAATCGCTGAATTTACTCGCGGTGCTTAATCCAAAGATTAGCCATGTGATGATTGATGGTGCGCTATTTCAGGATGAAGTGAATGCTAGGCAAATTATGTCGGTGCCTTCGGTTTATCTAAATGGCGAAGCTTTTGGTCAAGGCCGGATGGGCGTAGAAGAAATCGTTGCCAAGCTCGATACCGGCTCGGCAGATCGTCAGGCTGAAGTGATCACTGCTAAAGCACCGTTCGATTTGCTGGTGATTGGTGGTGGGCCAGCTGGTGCAGCGGCTGCTGTTTACGCTGCACGTAAAGGTATCCGCACCGGTGTGGTGGCCGAGCGCTTTGGTGGACAGGTGCTGGACACCATGAGTATCGAAAACTTTATTTCGGTGCAAGAAACCGAAGGGCCAAAGCTGGTTACAGCG
>NZ_JANXSO010000103.1 GCF_025352645.1 Iodobacter sp.
TGAACTCAGGCAAAGACAAGCCCTTTTGCATTTGGATGCCATTGACGGACATGATTCACCTCCGTAAAGCAGAACGTTCGTTCACTTTACGCCGCACGAATTGCTAAATCAAGGGTTCCGGAGCAAGAGACATAATCAGGATTGCATTAGAGATGCACACCGCTGGTATTTGTACTCAATTAACTAAACGAGGCTTTTGGTTTGATAGGAATGCCGGTAGGAAATTAGAACGAGAATTGCGTGGACGTTTAGCCGATATTGAAACAGAAATAGTTTCAGCAATCCCTCCTTGGTATAAAAAAACTAAGCCGACGGTTTGTAAACGAGGGATGAAGCGAAAGGTAGAAACTTGTCAGGGTGTCAAGATCTTTGAGACAACCACAGGAGCGCCCAGTAGTAAGCTTGAATTAATCGTTTTTAATCCAGCCAGCCGCCAGCATATCGCAAAGTTTCTATTAGATCGTTTTGATTGGACAAGCCCCAAGCTAACAGATAGCGGCCAGCCTGAAATCTCTGATGAAACATTAAAAGATCTTCCTTGGCCCGAAGCTAAGCAGCTCTGTGTCTATCTCATGCTGCAAAAGCGCATTGGTCAGCTTTCAGATGGTAAGAATGGCTGGTTTAAGCTTCTAACAGATCAAGACCGCATTCATGGGCGAATTAACACGCTAGGCGCTGTTACAGGACGCTGTACACACTCTACGCCTAATCTTGCACAAGTCCCCTCTAATGGCGCTCCTTATGGCCCTGAGTGCCGTGCATTGTTTGGTGCGGCTCCAAACCATTACCAGCTTGGTGCGGATCTATCGGGTATTGAGCTTCGGATCTTAGCCCACTACATGGCCCCATGGGATAAAGGGGCATATGCAGAGGTAATTCTAAATGGTGATGTGCATTGGGTAAATGCTCAAGCTGCTGGATTTATCACCGAAGGCACTATACGAAATAAGCATAACCCGACCCATGAAGCAGCTCGCAACATGGCGAAGACCTTTATTTACTCAATGCTATACGGCGCTGGTGATGAAAATATTGGTTTTCAATTACTTGGTGAAGAAGGCCGCAGGTTATACAAAACTCATGAAGCCGCCAAAAAGGCCGCAAAGAAGTTAGGCAAAAAAGCCCGTGCAGCGTTTCTAAAAGCTCTACCTGCCTTAAACAATCTCATTGAATCCGTGAAGGCTCGCGCAGCCAAAACAGGCCATTTACGCGGCTTAGATGGTCGGGTATTGCGTGTTAGGTCGGCACATTCAGCATTAAACACATTATTACAATCAGGCGGGGCCGTTGTCGCAAAAGAAGCCTTATGTATTTTTGATAACTCTTTAACAGAAAATGGTCTTAAAGGTCGTGTGCATGTTATTGGATTTATTCATGACGAATATCAGATGGAAATCGAAAATGAAATAGACCCCGATTTAATTAAAACACTTGTTCTATCTGCCATGCAAAAGGCGGGAGAAAATCTAAAACTCAGGATTAGAATTGATGGAGAAGCAAAGCACGGTAGAAACTGGGCTGAATGTCATTAAAACAGACACAAAAGTATTAATGATTAAGACCGATATGGTTAAGCGCCGAATGCTAAAAGACGCTAAATATAGGGCGGAACTAGCGCAAGTAGAATTTACTTTAGAATTAGATGACTTCCGCGTATCTAAGAATTGCCCTATTTTCAAGCGCCCCTATATTCTTGGTGATAATGATTACGCCCCCTCACTTGATCGCATTGTGCCGAGCATTGGCTATGTAAAAAGCAATGTAGTTGTAGTGAGTTCTAAAGCTAACCGAATGAAAAACAATGGTACTGCTGATGATTTAAAAGCTATTGCAGAGTTTTATAAAGGAATGGAATGAACGCGAAAGATTGGATTAGACGTATTAAGGAATTAGAAGGTATTGAATGCCTTGATTTAGTAGATGATGATGGTGAGTTAGTTGTTGAAGAAAGTGCCGAATGGATTAGTGAGGGAAAATATGAAACCGGCTCTTTAATTCTTCATGTAAAAGGTACAGAGCTTTATTTCTGCGTATCTAATGGACGGTCAGGCTCTTATTATACAGATTGGTATTACAACGAAGACCCTGATGTAGTTCAAGTGCAGCCTAAAGAAACAACTGTAACTCGCTGGGTTCCAGTGAATGCCTGATAAAAGAGTCGTCGTATTTGTAGATGGCGATTGGTTGGCTGTACGGGCGGCTTTTGGGTCTGCTAATACTTGGGATTTTAAAGATGGCTGTGATCCTTTTACAGTCTGGAATACAGGAAAAGCTTGTCATGACTTTGAATGTAAAATTGACGGCCTAGTTGATGAATTAGGTGCTGATGATTTTATTATATCGTTTTCAAGCCCCGTTAATTTTCGCAAAGAAATAGACCCAAGTTATAAGGCTAATAGAGATCCAGAAAAGAAGCCCCCTAATCTAGGTGATATTAAAAAGCATTGTGAGAATAAATATTACTGTTTAGAGATTTTCGGAATTGAAGCCGATGATGTTCTAGGTATTTATTGCAGCGATAAACAGCCGCACGAAATCCGCATTATGTACGGCCTTGATAAAGACTTTCAAACCGTTCCTGCTGTTCAATACCGCCCCAAGTTTATGAAAGCCCCAGCGGTGCTATTAGACCAAACAGAACTGGAGGCGGATCTATTTCATGCCTATCAAACCTTAGTAGGCGACACAGTGGACGGCTATGCAGGCTTAAAAGGCTGCGGGCCTAAAGGTGCTCAAAAGATCCTAGATGGCTGTGAGAATGTCACACAGATCTGGACAGCAGTACGCGCCGCCTATGCAAAAAAGAAAGTATCTGATGATATCTGCTTAATTCAAGCGCGATTGTCCAGAATTCTAAGATCTGGTGATTTTGATTTTGCAACAGATAAACCAATCCTATTTAATTTTCCAGAAAACACAAAACCGCAGGAAGAAAATGAAAAATAAGTTTTATGTAGGTCAAGCAGTAGAAATTCAAGACGCTAGTGATAATTACGGCTCTATTGGGACTATTGAACGAATTACGCAGGTATCCGCTACAGTTTCAATTCAAGGCGATGAATATGTAGAAATGATTATTGTGTCTCCTTCTGATTTAATGGCGGTATAAATATGAATAAGTTTAAGAGTGGTGATTATTTAGTCTGTGTCTATTCCTATGGGGATCTGCCTGTTGGCGCAGTAGTGAAAGTTCACAATCCATTTGATAATGAAATATGTTTTTGTGATCGCTATGGGGTGTTCTGCTGGGTAAATGTAGATCGCTTTGTAGAGTTTGACATTGAAAAAGCTATTAGACAGGAAAAGTACGCAAATCTATTTTTTGAATTGGTAGTAGATCACGGTGAATTAAAAGCAGGTTTTATTATCAAGGGTAAACAGAGCGCGATAAGTTCCGCCCTTATGGCGTTTACAAATCAATGCGGGCAAACACAGCGAGTTAATAAAGACAAATTAAAACCCTTCACAATCCCAAAAGAGCCAAAAGAGAACTCAATGAAACAACGCACCAAGCCAGAAAAGCTATTAAATAGCGCCTCCGAAGTATTTAAACAGCGCGGTGATGTTCGAGATCAAGAAGACGGCGAGCGTTCAATGGAGCGTATTGTAAATATGTTTAATGCTATGAAAGGTGATGAAGTATTAACAGAAAAAGACGGTTGGTTATTTATGGCTCTATTAAAAATTGCACGGGCTGAGGTTAAACCCCAAGAAGACGATTTTGTGGATGGTATCAATTATCTAGCATTGGCTGGTGAGGCTTGTTTATGAGTGCGGCTAAACGTCTGGTAGATGATTTACCCGTGTCTGCTGAGAATTTAATTAAGCGCCTTCTAGTCACCATACCAGCCTCCAAATCAGAGGACGTGCTTGTAGCGCTATTAGGCGCAGATAAAAGCGAAGTTGCCACAGTAGTGACTAATTCAGCCCATCGTTTATTAATTGAACAATTGGCCGTACTTTATAAAATCAAGGTAGATTAAAAATATGTGTATGAAACAACCAAAGATTGAAACACCGCCACCACCAAGCCCCGCAGTAAATGAAATTCTAACAGCGCCACCAAAACCACCAAAGACCAATAAAGCAGCCGATCAGGGCGGTGATGCTAGTCGTAAAGGTAAATCAGGCTTGAAAATTAAGAAGCAGACAGGTAACGCAGCAGCAGCATCAACAGGGGCCAACGTATAACGGCGAAAGCCTTATATAGCCGATTAGAATTAAAACGTCAGCCTTTCCTTAACCGAGCGAGAGATAACGCCAAATACACAATACCTGCTTTATTCCCCCCTGATGGGTTTACAGGATCTAATCAGCTATACACGCCTTACCAATCCTTTGGGGCGCGTGGTCTAAATAATTTAGCCTCTAAAATATCCTTTGCTCTCTTTCCCCCTAGCAAATCATTTGTAAAGCTGGGTCTGTCTGCAAAGGATCAAATTGATTTACAAAAACAGCCAGAATTAAAGCCAGCCATTGATTTAACACTAAGCCAAATTGAAATGGCAATCATGGCATGGGCAGAAGCACACCAACTTAGACCAGCTATCCATGAGGCCGCTATTCAGCTTTTACTAGCTGGCAATGGGCTGTTATTCCTCCCGCCAAGTGGTGAAGGCGTCCGCCTATTTCGTTTAGACAGCTATGTAATCCGCCGAGACGCAATGGGGACGGTTTTAGATATTGTCACACGGGAACGCTTAAGCCCTGAATCACTCCCGCCAGAAGTAAGAAAGCAGCTATCGCCAGAAGACCTTAAGAACACCGAGCTGGATCTTTTTACACATGTAAAACGCCAAAACGGGCGCTTTGTGCAGTATCAAGAAATCAGTGGTAAGCGTCTTAAAGGCTTTACTGAAAACTACCCCCTAGATGCCTCTCCGTGGCTTCCTCTCCGGTTTCATAAAGAAGATGGGGAAAGTTACGGGCGGTCTTATGCAGAGCAGTATCTAGGCGATTTACGCACCTTTGAGAATCTATCAAAAGCCATTCTTGACGCCACTATGAACGCAGCAAAGATCCTCTGGCTAGTGAAGCCTACAGGGGTAGTAGCAATCCGTGATGTGCAAAATACACCAAGCGGCGGCTTTGTCGTGGGTAATCAAGATGACATCGTGCCTCTACAGCTTAATAAGTCCGCTGATCTTAATGTGGCCTATCAGACGATGGGAAAGATTGAAGAGCGACTTAGCTATGCCTTCCTCCTTACCTCCGTGGTCCAGCGTGGCGGTGAGCGTGTCACAGCAACAGAAATCAGGACAGTAGCCAGTGAGCTAGAAACAAGCTTAGGTGGTATCTATGCCCTTCTCGCCTCTGAATTACAGCTTCCCCTTGTACGCCGTGTGATGACTACCTTAGAGCTGGACGGGCTTATCCCTAGTCTCCCTAGTGGTGTCATTAAACCAACTATCACAACAGGCGTTGATGCCTTAGGCCGTAACGACACACTGCAACAACTTGTACAAGCCATGTCAATTCTTGGGCAAATGCCCGAGGCCGCGCAATACATCGCATGGGATGCCGTAGCAAAAGAAGTGCTGGCTAATACAGGCATTGAAACGCTGGGGCTAATCAAATCAGATAAACAATTACAAGCCGATGCAGAGCAACAGCAGCAGCAGCAGCAGCAGATGATGCAGACCGCGCAGCAAGTCGCGCCGGTAGTCGCTAAAGAAGCAATGCAAGGTTTCCAACAAGGTTAATAAATGAGCCACACAGTAACAGAAGCAGAAAACACAGAATCAAATATTCAGACCCGTGAAATTAGCATGATGTTTAACGGTGAAGTAATTAAACCAGTAGACCCACAAGGTACAAATGAAGAAACCAAGTCCGAAGACCAGACTACGACAGGCCCGACAAATGAAGAAGGCCAAACGCTGCAAACGCAGTTTGATGAAGCCACAGCAGCCGCTAAAGATCTTAAAAAAGACCTCACTGAAAAAGGTATCAACTTTGATGAGCTTGGGGGGCGGATTGCTGAAAATGGTCAGCTTGATGAAGCCGATTATTTGGCTCTGGAAAAAGCTGGTTACCCGAAAAGCCTAGTAGACGCTTATGTAGCAGGCCAGTCTGCAATTGCAGATAAGTTTACCAGTGAAGTTTATAAAACAGCAGGCGGTAAGGAAGGCTTTGAACGCTTGGCAAGCTGGGCAGCGGTAAATAGCTCTAGCGCTGAAATTGATGCATTAAATGCCGCCGTAGACCGTGGCGACCTAGCTACTACTCAAATGTGGCTTAAAACAATGGAAGCTAAACGGGTAGATAAGCTGGGCACTAATGGCTCTACCTTAGAAGGTCAAGTAGATACTAAAACATTCAGTTCTGAGGCTTACAAGTCCCCTGCTGAGGTGTCTAAAGCTATGCGAGATCCGCGTTATGCAACAGATGCCTTTTACCGCAATGAAGTAAGTAATCGTCTAGCTAACTCCCCAGTCTTTGCAACAATCTAAACACGACTAAACAAATAAAACAGCGGCCCCTACTGGGGTCTTTTTTACGCCTATCAATCCCGCTAGGTGCACAATAAATATAATGGAAATATAAAAATATGGCTCTTGACTTTACACCTTCCCGCCCAGGTCAAAACAATGGCTCAGGCGACCCAAAAGCACTCTTTATGCAAGTTTACTCTGGCGAAGTTTTAGCCGCATTTGATGAAGTAAACGTGATGATGGGCCGCCACAATGTACGCACAATTAAGAATGGCTCTTCTGCAAAATTCCCTGTAGTTGGTAAAGCAACCGCAAAGTATATGAAAGCCGGTGATCGCCTTACAGGTTCACCAATTCAGACCAGCCAGCGCGTGATTACTATTGATGATCTGCTGGTGTCTGATGTAATGATTTACGACCTTGATGCGGCAATGGCTGAGTATGACGTCCGCTCCCAATTTACAAAGCAACAAGGCGCTTCTATCTCTAATGAGTTTGACCGCCATGTATTCCAGATGGGTCTATTGTCAGCGCGTGATACAGCTATCACAGCAGGCTTTACTGGTGGCGGCACAAAAGAAATTACATACGATCGCACTACCCCAGCAAAAGAGCGTGGTTTAGCCCTTGGTGAGGCTATCTTTGCCGCTGCTGAGCAGATGGATAACTCGGATATCCCTGAAACAAGCCGCAGCTTCTATGTACGCCCTTCTGAGTATTACGCCCTTGTGCAGTCACTCGAATTGATTAACAACCTGTACGGCGGTAAGGGTGCGGTAGCTGAGGGTGAAATCATCCGTGTAGCTGGCTTTGAGATTGTAAAGACCAACCACCTCCCGAACACAGTTGTAAAAGCTGGCACAACCGCTGCCGGTACTGATGATAAGTACGCTGGTGACTTCTCCAATACCTTGGGTCTGGCAATGCACCCACAGGCAGTAGGCACTTGCAAGCTGCTGGATATCGGTACAGAAATTTCACGCTCTAATGAGGGCCAAGGCTGGCTGACGGTTTGCAAGATGGCGGTAGGCCACGGCGCACTGTTTACACCTGCTGCAATTGAAGTAGCAGCGGTTAAAGCTGCACCCCCAGCTAAAGCAGCATCTAAGTAAGTCCCTATAACCCCCATGAGTCTATTTAGGCCCGTGGGGGTTTTTTTTCATCTTCATAAGGGCGATATATGGCGTCTAAAATTTTAGATAAGGTTAATGAAATTACGGCAACTATTGGGCAGACCCCTGTAGATTCATTAGACGAATCCGGTAATACTGATGCAATTAACGCATTAGCCACTTTAAAAAATAAATTAAACGCAATTCTTTCTACAAGCGCTAGCTTTAATACCACTATTGTGACTTTGCAGGTTGATAAAGCCTCTCAACGTGTGCGGGTCCCCTCTTCTTATATTTCTATTAAGGCAGTAGATCACTGGGGTATTTATGTAGTAAAGGATGGCTATCTATTTGATGTATTAGGTATGGTATTTGTAGATAAGCCGGTGCGTGTAGAAGTCTGTGTAAAACTAGAATTAGAAGATTTACCAGATCCAGTTTTAAATCTAATTACAGCTCAAGCAGCGGTAACATTCCAAAATAATTATTTAGGTGATCCAGCTCAAGCAGCAGAATTACATAACGCATTATTTCTTGCAACAATTGAATTCAAGCGCTTTGACGTATCTATGGGTGATTACAATACTTCTTATAATCCATCTGTACAGCTTTTGAGTGTGCGCTAATGGGATTGGTTACACAGACAATCCGTACATTAAATGCAGGAATATCACAGCAGCCGCCTGTATTAAGATTCCCAGAACAGGCAGAGACACAAATCAATCTCTGGTCTACCGCTGCCGATGGCTTACAAAAGCGCCCGCCTAGTTTACACATTGCTAATTTGTCATTAGGTGCAGAGTGGGCAGAATCTAAAATCCACTGGATTAACAGAGATACCACAGAAAGATATGTGTCTTTATTTAGAAATGATGGTATTGCAGTTTTTGATTTAGCTGGTAATAAGATGGTAGTAAATTTACCTGAGGGATTATCGTATCTTTCAGATGCAAGTAAAGATGATATTAAGGCTATTACAGTAGCAGATTTTACTTTCGTACTAAATACAAAAAGAGAAACAAAATTAGGGACTAAAGTATTTAAAGGATCAAATAGCAATACATGGTGTGTCGTTTGTCGTCAGGGCGGTTATGCTTTAAATCACTCAGTCACGATTGATATTGATGGAAATAAAACAACTGTGAGTTATCAGACCCCAGATGGCACAGGCCCTAATCAGAATGCAGCAGCTACGCCTGAGGGGATTATCACGGGACTTATTACGCAGTTAAATCTTGATCCAGCGCTGCTTGAAAGAGTCGATATTCTGCAATTTGGTACTAACTTTAGAATTGTCCCAAAATCTCTAGCATATGTAGTAAATGTAAAAGCTACATCTGCCTTGGGTGATTCAGCTTTATATGCTTTCTCTAATTCTGTTACCAATTACGCAGACCTCCCTATGGATGGGCAGTTTCAGGGCTGGGTAATTAAAATTCAACCGGCTGCTGATTCTGACTTAGGTGCTTATTGGGTTCGGTGGGATTCTGGTGATCACCAATATATTGAATGTCCAGAGCCAGATGTAATTATAGATTTTGATGGCTCTACCATGCCGCATGTCTTAGTGAGAGAGGCAGACGGCGCTTTCACATTTAGAGCAGCAGACTGGACAGAGCGTCTATCTGGTGGTGAAGAAGATACCCCTGCGCCTAGTTTTATTGGGTTACAGATTAGGGAAATATTCTTTTACAGAAACCGCCTAGGGCTATTTGCAGATGAGAATATCATCCTAAGCCAATCAGCAGGTTTTTTTAATTTTTGGCAACAAACAGCAGTAACTATTAATGACTCAGACCCAATTGATGTTTCAGTATCTAATAATCAAGTTTCTATTTTACGTAATGCTGTGCTCTATTCAACGATGCTTTTACCCTTCTCAGATCAGGCTCAGTTTGTCTTTGGATCTAATGCAGTTTTAACCCCGCAGAATGTACAGGCTGATGTAGCCACTAATTACACAGCAGATAATCGCACTATTCCTGTAGTGGCTGGACAGGTAATTTATTTCCCCACAACACGCGGTAAATTCACAACAATTAATAACTACCACCAAATTGGTAATGTCGCCTATCAATTTGAAGCAATGGACGCAACAACCCACGCACCAAATTTAATCCCTAGTGGTGTCTATAAAATGGCAAGCAGTACCACTGAGGATTTATTAGCCGTAATGACAGAAGGCGACAGATCAAA
This sequence comes from Iodobacter sp., assembly GCF_025352645.1. GTDB lineage: Bacteria > Pseudomonadota > Gammaproteobacteria > Burkholderiales > Chitinibacteraceae > Iodobacter. The sequence continues at coordinate 9,743 of NZ_JANXSO010000103.1, forward strand.
ATTATACATTTATAAGTATTTATTTGCAGAGGGCCAGCAAGCACAAGCTAGTTGGTCCATTTTTAATTTTAATGGAGGTTTAATATATAGTGCTGAGTTTATTAATTCGAGCCTGTTTATGGTTATTAAGCGGGCCGATTCTTTTTATCTCGAAAAGATTGATTTTGCCACTGATTACTTGGATTTTGAGCAAGAGCCTTACCGTGTTTTTCTGGATCGTAAAAAAGCTATTCAGCTAACAGAATATAACCCTGAAAGCGATCAAACTATTTTCAGAGTAGCTGATACAGGTTTTACTGATTTACCCCCCGACCTCTATAAAGCTGTAGTTGATACAGGTGTTCTATTAAAGCCAGACACAAATGGGGTCTTTACCTTAAGAGGTGACTACCGTAACAAATGGGCTTTTATCGGAATTCAACCAGAATTCACCTATGAATTTTCACAGTTTTTTATTAAGCAATCAGATGCTAATGGAAAACTAAATTCAGTTACAGATGGGCGTTTACAACTCCGTTATGGCTGGCTTGAATATGGGGATACTGGGGCATTTTCAGTAGAGATTCACCGAAGAGGTGGAAAAGTATCAAACGAAATATTCACAGGAAAAATCATTGGCTCTTCCAATTCTAAACTAGGAGCTGGATCTTTAGAAACGGGACAATTTAAATTCCCAATTCAAGGAAACAGCTTAGACACAACTGTAATTATCCGAGCAGATAACCCCATGCCTTTAAAGCTGGTATCAGCGGGATGGTTAGGTAATTTCATAAAAAAAGGACAAGCAATTTAAAATGAGTTTAGTGCAAGAAATTAAAGTGATGACTTTCATCGAATTTGATGAAGCATCCGAATACCGACACACACAAGAAGCGCGTAAAGCGGGCTACTTTGATTACTTAGAAGGGCTGTGTAGGTCCGCAGATGATAGCCAAATTGTATTTACAGCGATGAATGAAGGCGAAGCTATTGCTATTGGGGGAGTCTATTTAGATGAATATCTAGCTCCTACGGTATGGATGGAATTTAAACCAAAGTTAAACCTACGTCACACGCGGGCCTTAGTGGGCGCTGTGGAAGATGCTACTAAATACTGCCTAGATATCTATGGGCGTCTATACGGCACAGCAGGCACAGACAAGCCCTTTCTACGCAAGATGCTAGAACGCATAGGCGCTGAGTTTAAAGAAGATAACAGCGGCCAGTTTGTGATTAAGGAGGGCTAATTATGATCTGGGTAGCCGCAGCAACCGCTGTGTTTTCTCTGTTTAAAGGAATTATGGGGGGCAATGCCCAAGCAGAGGCCCAAGAAGGCCAAGCCAAGCAAATGACAGCCCAATTTAATCAAAGTGTTTCTAACTCAGTAAATCAAAGTAATCAGCTTTTAATTGAAACCGCATCAAAGATGGAAGCAGACCAAGTGCAGGCTACTTATGGTCAGGGGGCAGCTAGTGCAGTGCAGGCTGAATCTGGTGTAGAAGGACGCTCGCAAGATGCTGTTATGAATTCTATGAAAGGCCAAGAGGCACGTAACCAAGCAGTGACAACTGGTAACTTCAAAATGCAACAATCAGCGCTAGCTGGACAGGTCTTCGGGGCTTATAACAGCTTGAAAATCGGCCACCAAGGGATCAAAGATGGTATGCAAAACCGAGGGCTAATGAATTTCTTAAACATAGGTAATGCGGCTATGGCCGGTGCGTCTTCTTATTATGGTGGGCAGTCTTAATGTCAGGTTTTTTAGATCAAGCGTTATCACAACAAAAGACGCTACAAGGTGTTAATAATACAGCCGGTGGGGATCTTGGGCAGGCTGTAGCCGTAGGTACTCAGACAAAACTAAGTGGCTTATCCCAGCTACAGCAGTCTATCCAAGAATTCGAGCGTAATGCTATGAATGCAACACAGGGGTATAAGCGTAAGGATGATAAAGACCAACTAGCCGAAGCTAAGAAATTTTTAGCTGGTAAAGACCCTACAGAGGTGCAAAAAGCATTAAAAGCTGGTGGTCTACCTTTTGCCCATAACCAAACAGCTATGGAATATGTAAACCGGCAATATGGGGAAGCTGTAGCAGGCCAGACGCTTAATAAGTTTCATGCAGATATGCAAAGCGGCGCAAGTGTCTTTAATAGTGACGAAGAATACAAAGCAGCGCTACACGACGCTATTACCACAGGGCTAAACGATGCAGGCGTAAATACAGAAGACAAGCAACAAATGGCGGGGGTCTATGATTCAACAGGCCCAGCTATGCAGCAAATGTATAACGCTCATGTACAGATCTTATCAAATCGCACAGAAGCCGCAGCAACACAGCGAGAGACTGGTAAGATTGTTAATAGCATAGACCCAATGCTGGCACGTTCTTATCCAAAAGCTGCAATTAGTAATCTACAGGAACAACTCCACACAGCTAGTCAAAATGGGCTGTTCTTAACTAATGATAAGAAAAAGGTACTCATTCAGAGCATCGGGCAGAATTTACAAGCCGCTGGCGCTGTAGATGCTTTGGAAGCCCTCCGTGCTATGCCCGACCCAGCTAATAGTAATAAGCCACTAGGGGAAATGTGGGGCGGCCTTATTGATGGATATATGCCGGGCGCTAAACAACGTAATTCAGTAATTGAACCACACAGTTACGCAATTGCACAGAGTCATCTAGCCAGCTTAGCCCATGACGGAAACAGAGAAGGGATTTTACAAGCCTACACAGGATTACAGCAGTCAGACCCTAAAGTAGCCGAGAGTCTATCGCATAGTCTAGGGGGCCTATTAACAGCAGCAGATAATGCAATCCAACGCAAGACAGTAGAAAGCTCGCTACAAATCCGTGCAGAGAATTTAGAGGCCGCTAAAAATATTAAAGTTAATGATTTAGTAAATCGCATTAATGCTGGGAATAACACTTGGACAGCGGACAATTTAGGCATTAACAATGTAACCGGCAAAGAGTGGAAACTAGAGGGAGAAAATGGCCTTAAAGCCCCAATCAAGACAGCATTATTAGAGCAGGCCCAAGGCATGATTCAAGCTGTACAGGATGGCTCTTTAGATATGGATGATGCTGTAAAGGCTATTTCAAGAAATGCCACTAATAGCCAAGGGATTATGGACGAGTTTTTTACCAACACCACGCGGGCCGGTGTTACATCAATGCAGCAGGCTGGGCAAGATGCAGCAACACAGGGTAATAAATATCGGCTAGGTCCAGAAATTAAAAACTTATTTGCTTTTTATAAAGAAGGTAAAAGTAATCCCGCAATCATGGCAAAGCTGGGTAATGAACAAGATAAGGCATGGATTAGCGTCGGTGCAGATCTACAGGCCCAAGGTTTAAGTGATGAGCAGATAGGGTTACGCCTTGGCATAGTCAAAGAAACATTAGACAACCCAATAAAGCTTGGCAAAATCAAAACGCTATTAGAAGAGAAGCGCTTAAAAATTGGTGGTCACTTTTATACATCGCGTGGCGGCTGGTCAGCGGTAGTTATGCCTAATCAAGTTATGTATGGGAACAATCAAGAATTCATGCGGGCCGTTCAACAAAAAACAATTCTATTGTCTGCTGTAGATGGTGATATTGATAGCGCATTTACTAAGGCCTCAGAAGAGGAAATAGAAAACTATGTAGGCGTGGGCAGCTTGGCTGTGTCTAAAAATGTATTTTCCCCTGCAATGAAAGCCACCAATAAATACCCAGCGATGAGCCTAGATGATATCCCCGACTACGCAGAAAAAGAAGTAAATAAAGAGCGTAACAAACTAGCTAAACTTTATGGATCTAATATTGATGCAATTGAGGTGTCTATGTCCAGTGACAATAAGAATTTTATTCTTAAGACTCCAATGAGTTACAACAATAGCAATACTGTAAACATTATCCCCGCTAATGAATTAAACGAAAGAATGCAACAGCAGTTTTTTACCGATCACCAAAAGATAATTGAAAAAGGTAATTACCATAGAAAAGTAGGTGCTAAGAGTTATGCGCCTGATGGATTGGAGAAGCTGCTACCCACTTTTAAAAGAGAATAAAATATAGATGGCACGTAGAAAGAAAGAATTATTTGATCCTAATAAAGTCACAGATTTTGACAACCTTTTTAATATCGCAGACACCCAGAACGGCCTTCCAACTGGTTTAACAAAACGTATCGCTTGGCAAGAAAGCCGCTATAACAATGATGCAGTATCCCCAGTAGGTGCAGCGGGTGTTATGGGCTTTATGGCGGATACCGCTAAAGAATATAAAATTAACCCTACAGACCCACAGGCAGCGATTGGGGCGGCTGGTAAAAAGATTGCAGATGGTATTAAACAATGGGGAAGCCTTGCAGCCAGCTTAGCTTATTACAATGGTGGCACTAAAGCAGCCCGACGAGTTCAAGCGGGAATGGATTCGGGAAATAAAGAAACCCGTGATTATATTGCGGGGGTCTTAGGTGATATTCAAGGGGCCGCTACAGGTGGTGGAACTACCCCGACGCCTTTTGTAGGCTTAGATAACACGCCACAGCCCGCACAGACCCAAGAAGAACAGCAGATAGCCTACGCCGCTGCGGGCCAGACAGATTTCCTCACTAATTTAACCGATTCTTATAAGCTCTCCTCCCCTACTTTTGCCGCTGCCGTTACTGCTGACTGGTCTAATAATCTAGGGGTAGATGTCAATTTTCAGCCCAGCCCTGAAATGATTAAACAAGTTGAGACTAATTACGGCGCTCGGACAGCTGAATGGCTAAATAACAAAGCTACATCGGAGCAAAACTGGTATCAACGCCTAGCCTTCTTAGACGATCAAAAAGAGCTACAAACACGCCACGGGCAAATGGGTGGCGTAGCTAGATTTGCTATGGATTTAACAACAGGAATTACAGACCCAATTAATCTAGCAACTGGTTTTCTTGCCCCTGAGGCAGTTCTAGGACAGCGCTTTTTAAACGCTGGACGGGCCTCTCGAATGATTATGGGTGGTGGCGTAAACGGATTAGTAAATGTCCCCCTTGGCTATTTTGATGCACAGCAGCGTAACTTAGAAGCGCACAGCGGTTTAGATTTTGCTATGGGCTTTGGCTTTGGTGGCGTTTTATCAGGCCTAACAAGATCACGCGCAAGGCTTACAGGTGAAGCAGAAGCACACGCAACCCGTTTAGATAACACAATAGATGCCCTAGACCATGAGCTGACATTAAAGGATGCTGCGGATCAGGGTATTACACTCACGCCAGCCGGTGATAGGCATTTAGGCCAGATCCAAGATGAACACGTACAGGCCCAACGTAGACATAATGCCCTTATGCAGGCCGGTGGTGAAGAGCTGCGACAAGTAGCAATGCAGTTTGATAATGCAAAGGTAAATATCCCTATTGAAGCAGGGGGATCTATGAGCGCTTGGAAGGTTTTAAAACACATTGGGGAGAGTAACAAACGTCTTGCAGGCTTAGCGCACTCTATTTCCCGTGGTCTAGGTCCTACAGAAATGCTTATCGAGAAGGTACAGACAGCAAGAAAGTCAGGCAGCTACGATATGGCAACACATACCGCTTATGTACCGGCGCGGGCTTTTAATAATACAGAGGCAATTCTGCATGAGACTTTCCATGGTGCGACTGCACTAAAGCTACATGATGCACAGAACAACCCTAAAGCGCCTAAGAAGTCACGTCAGTTATTAGAAGAAACCACGCGGCTTATGGAGTTTACAAAGGCCGAGCTAACTAAATCAAAACGTAAAACACCTTGGTTTATTAAAGAGCAGGCTTTAACAGACCCCGCTGAGTTTCTAACCTACGCAACAACTAACCCCCAATTTGCCAAGATTTTAAATGATCTAACTTTCTCTGATGTGGGCAGTGTAGTAAAGAACAGACTTTATAGTGCAGCTGCCACAGCACACGGCGTACCTGCTAATCAAAGAAGCGCTTTATATGAGGCTACCCGTATTGGTGAAAGCCTTATGGCCGATCAGGTTGAATACACACTACTACGAGAACATGAGGAAGCCATTAAGGTGCATTTAGGCCGTGGCAATGCCTCTAAAGTATCTTTAAGAGAGTTAGAAGAAGCTATCCCCGCCCCGATCAGATCCATGTACGCCTCTGACAGCCCCGCGCATCCTATTAATAATGGGATTGGTGACGACTTCATGAATACAGTGGTAAACGGTGATTACCTACGCTCTAAAGGCCGTAATAGTAAATGGATTACGCCAGGTCAATTAAGTAATATTTATAGCTCTTCCCACGGTGGAATTAGATCTACAGCAGCAGATATTCTTAAGTTTTCCGGTGTCTTTGATGATCCTAATCAAGCAGTAAAAGTAGCCGCTAATGAGATATCAGAGCAGCATAGACAAGTCGCTAATTTATTGTTTGAGCAAGGCTATCAATCTGCCATTGGGAAGGCTTGGGAAGCTGCCGGAATCAAAGACAACTTTGCAAGCAAAGTACAAAGTCACTTCCAAGCTGAAAAATTCGAGGGCGTCCGCAAACAGCTAGACACAGAAATTATGCAATATATCCACGGCGATGAAACAGTACGCGCCACGCTACCCGACCATGCAAAGGAAGCTGGTGAAGCTGTTATCAAAGCACTGGATTACTTAGGTACAGCAGGTGAAAAGGTTAATCCAGATTTTCATAAGTTTGGTAAAAACTATATCCCTAAACAATTCCAATACGACGCACTTATGCGAATGCGCCGAGACTTTAATACCCAAGAGGAATTTGCAAGCGCATTAGAGGGATTGACTCAAAAAAGCCTTGCGAGGGTTTCAGATGAGGATATTCTAACCTTTGAAAGAAACTATAAAGCAGCGAAAGGTAAACAGGCCGGTTATACAGAAGACCTATTTCAAGCAGAGTCAGCCGAAGAGATCCGCAAACGCATTGCAACCAAGTATTCAGCCACGCTAGCAGACCCCACTATTGGATCTGCCGAGGCATTGGAAAAGGCATTTTCTCCCGATTCATTTTCTAGTGCAGCTTTTGCAAATCGCGTACCAATGGATGAGCTAACAACTTTCACAGCGCCAAATGGTAAAGAATATTCGTGGTCGGGATTAACTGAGCAAAATGTTTATAAGCTTGTTAAAAACACTGTTGATTCTGTTTCACCACGTCTGGCTATGTGGGAAAAAGGCTTTTTATCAGATGCCCATTGGAAAGCTAAATTAGACGAATTACATGCCCAAGGTGTAGCACGACAGGATTTTGAAGTACCTAATGGCTATTCATTAGCTCAATTAAATAATGATCTTGAATCATTGGGGGATATTAAAGATGTAATGCTTAACACTGGTGGTATGCGCAATTCTGAAACAACTAAACAAATGCTTCGTATGTTTAATAGCTATGCCGTAGCAACACGCGGGGGCTATTTCTCGCTATCTACCTTAGGTGACATTGGCGGTATTCAGGGGGCTATGGGCTATGAGTGGATGAAGCGGGCAGTACCGGAGGTTAATCAATTTTTGAAAGACCTTAAGGCCGGTAAAGTAACAGACCCAGAAGCGAAATATATGCTGAGTTTTGCGACAGAATCTTTAGCAGATGCTAAGAAATATATTCCAGAAGAGCATAGCGCATTTTCTGATAAATATTCTGGGTCTAAGCTAGCCGAAGGTACAGACGCTACAGGTAAGTTTCTAAGCGGCGCGGCCAAGGCCATGATGCACGTTACAGGTATGAATCAAGTAGTTGCAAAGATGGGCCTTTTAAGTGCCGTGGCAGCTAAAGATAAGCTGCTATTTACTGCCTTGGATGGTGTTGGGGGTAAAAATCTATCTCATGAGCGTTTGGCCGGTTATGGCTTTACGCCTGAGCAGTGGGCGCATACCGCAGCATTGCTTAAAAAACATACCACACGGGCAGAGGGAGAAATTCACACTACTACCGATTGGGACGCTTTCAAAACCGAAGCTGGGCAAATGGTAGATTTACAGTGGCGGACCGCAGTAGACCGCTTAAGCAATCATATTGTAAACAGGCCACAGATGGACGCCCGCATGGCAGTAGCAGAGAAGCATCCAGCACTAAAAATGTTTCTATTCCTAAAAACCTTTGCACTTAATTCAGCGGTTAGCACTTTAATACCCACTTTAGGCTACCGTGATGCTATGGCTATGAATGCCATGTTAGGAAATATGGTTACAGCGGCTATTACCTATGGCCTGTATTCAGTGCTATCTACTACTGGCCGCGCCGACCAACAGGAAGAACTAGAAAAGCGCTTCTCCCCTGCTGTGATGGCTGGTGGTGTTCTGGGGCGTATGAATATCATGGGTATGCCGAGCATTGCGGACTCAATTGTAGATCCGTGGGGCTGGCTTAATACAGGACGAACAACTAATGGGAATTCATCGCAAGGCGCTTTACAGTTCTTCACAGGTGCGCCGGTAGTTTCCACGGTCACAGGTGCGGTAGATGTAGCCTTTCCAGCTATTAGGGCCACTTTTGGCTTAGACAGTCGAGAGGTTGCTAATAAGTCCTTTGGTAAGGCAGCTGCTAAGCTGCTTGTGCCTAATCTAGCCCCCTTTCAAGCGGGCATGAATGCCTTGTTAGAGCAGCTACCAGACAAAGAACCAGCCCCAAAAGATTGACACACAGACCCCTACTAATCCTAGGGGTTTATTTTTAACTATATAACAGGATATTTTAATGGCAGGACAGGACTTAAAAACAATTGCTTATTATGATGGTGATGGCGTAACCGTAGATTACATCTTTGGATTTGAATATTTAAGAAAAGGTTTCGTAAAGGCATTTATTGGTGATACAGAATTAATTAGACCAGATCAATTTGATTTAACCGGCTTAAATACAATTCACCTAACAAACGCCCCTCAAGTCGGCCAGATTTTACGTATTCAACGTGTTACGGATACGACGCCCTTAGTAGGGTTTAATGATGGGTCTATCCTAAAAGCTGTGGATTTAGACACAAGTGCTATTCAAAGTTTACATGTAGCAGAGGAAGGCCGTGATATTGCAGCATTGGGTATTAGTTCAAATGGTGATTGGGATTTTGACGCCAAGGGCCGCCGAATTGTAAACATCGGAGCCGGTCAAGCACCCACAGATGCCGCGAATATGGGCCAGATGTGGGCTAGTGAAGCAGCGAGTGCTGGAAGTGCAGCCGCAGCCTTAGCAAGTCAGCAAGCAGCGGCTAATAGCCAAGTAAACGCCTATAACAGTGAAGTGGCAGCGACTAATGCAGCCACAGCGGCCTATAACAGCGAAGTAGCAGCAGCCGGTAGCGCAGCAGCAGCCCTAACAAGCCAGCAAAAGGCTGATGCAGATGCAGCAGGAGCAACAAACAGCGCAGCAGCAGCAGCGGGCAGTCAGGCACAGGCTTTAGATGCAGCAGCAGCAGCGCACACCAGCGAAGTAAACGCAGCAGCAAGCGCCGCCAGTATTCATGGGGCTGTAGAATCCACAGCAGCAGACGCAGCAGCAGCACACGCAGATAGACTAGCAGCAGACGCAGATGCAGCTAGGGCCGAAGCAGCCGCTAATAGCGTAGATTTTCCAATTGCGTTAGGTCGTATTGTAGCCGGTGTGGATGAGAATCCAGCTTATCCCCGCGCTTCTTGGAAAGGGGGACACACAATGCCGCCTATAGTTGATTCAGCTATCTACTCATGGCAGCCTGCCCCTCTAAATATTTCTTCTTCAATAGTTCCCATTAATGCCGGTTTCAATCTTATTTATAGTTCCCAGACCGCAGCTGAATCATCCGGCTATAGCGTAAATTCTAGACTCGGTATTAGTAGACGTAACGGTGACTATACGGGGGCCGCATTTACATGGTCACATGCAGGAGAAAATAGCATACCGCTTTCCGCCATGAATTTTGATGGTTCAGGTGCACTAACAATTCAATCGGGTATAGGTGAAACTGCAGCAGTGCTATATCCTAGCGGGGAAATTAATGGGTCAGTATCTTATGGGGGTCTATTAACTAATTATTTGAATAATGTAAAAGGCCTAGCAAATATTCAAGGTATTACAGACGGTATTTCTATTGTTTCAAGCGGCCAAGCACGGCTAACATGGCACGTACCAAATGTTGCAGCATATATCCAATATGTAGATACAGGGGGCAACTTTCACCTATCTGTATCAAATGGTATTGATGAGACAAAGAAATTACTTACGGTAAATCCTGCTGGCGATCATCTCGAATTCAACACAAATATTTTCTCAGGCGCAGGGCAGCGTATGCACTGGACAAGTGAAAATGGTGCTCAGTATTTCCATATTGATAATAATGGCGATGTTGGGGGAAATACAGCTTGGTTTGGCTTTGGAGGAGTACCTTCTTTCGCTATGAATCAGCCCGGCGAATTTCACGCAAAGGGCGATGTTATTGCTTTCTCAGGGGCATTAAGCGGCTCCCGCAGCTTAACAAGAGAAGTAAAAACTAACAAATATCCAGCCTTATCCACACTAGACGCCCACCCAGATGAGAAAGGTGTAATTGATATCTGCTTAATTCTGGCAAATGAAATTGATGAATTAAAAAAGACCACAGAAAAACTACAAAAGGAATTAGATGAATTTAAATCAAAGCCCGTACCCTACACAGGATAAAGTAATTGAAGTATTAACGAGTCCCCATTTTCGTACATTACCGACAGAGGGACAGATCACCGCCTCTATGATTAACACAGAATTAGGCAGACCCGCGACACAGCAGCTTTACCTTAATGATCCACAAGTAAGAACTCTAGCAGGCGTTCCATCTGATCAGATTAGTTATGCCCAGCTTAGAGGGAAAAGCGCCCGAGTAGAAGTAGACCAATACCTTAGCGGTTGGAATTCAGAGTCGGGTAATTGGCACGATTTACCGCATTTTGCAGGACCGCCTAATGGCAGCTATGTGCGTTGCCTTACAGGGGGAACTTCCATTGGGCAGAGCTGGTGCAAGATGTCTTTTGCCTTCCCTCCCGACCCTATTAGAAAGATTGTAGAAACCCGCCTATTTATTACCCCTTATCCGTCTACAGGTGATGTTACCTACGTATCTTGGGATGGTAAAACCGACTGGATAGCTCTCCCCCACAATACATGGCTAACAATCCCTGTTAATTGCGGAATTAATGAAGGCTTATTTACAATTACATTTTCAACAGTTTATAGCAGCGGAGTAGCATCAGCTTATAAATGGGATACTTGCCGGTGTATTGCCGTTTATAGTCAATATTAAAATAAAAATGAATATTCAACAATCAATTTTAGGAAAGGACGCGCTACCAACCTTTACAGGTGTAACTGTATCTGGACTTTCCGTTTTAGGAATCCCATTACAAGAATGGGTTTATATTTTCACACTATTATATCTAGCGGCAGGGATCATTAGCCGCATTATTAAATTAATTAAAGGAAAAAATGAAGAAGACAGTAGCGAGTAGTATATTAGGCGCTGCTATTGCTTTAATTGGATATTACGAGGGTTATAAGCCTAAGGCATATTTAGACCCAATTAATATTCCAACAATTTGTTATGGTCATACTGGTAAAGATGTTTTTATAGGACTGACAAAGACTAAAACAGAATGCGATGAATTATTAAGCGATGATGTAAAAATAGCTCAGAAAGCAGTAGAACGCCTATACCGTGGCGTAGATCCGCTACCAGATGAAACAGCCGCAGCGATGATTTCTTTTACCTACAACATGGGCCAAGGCGCACTTGCTACATCCACCATGCTTAAAAAGCTAAATGCAGGGGATCTAGTAGGCGCTTGTAATGAGCTGCCCCGCTGGATAAATGCAGGCCAAGGTATTAATAAAAAGCCTTTACAGGGACTTATAAACCGCCGAGAGGCCGAAAAAGAACTTTGCTTAAAAGGAGCAATGAAATAATGAAAGAAGATTTAGAAACCAAAGCAGGCCACTTGCTAAATGAAGTAGTGGACGCTACACGCCTAGGACTTAGGACCGAAGCCACACCGGCGATGATTCAAGCCAGTATCAAGCTGCTACAGCATTTAGGTGTTGATGACATTCCCACAAAAGGGACAAAGTTAGGTGATTTTGTAGAAGAAGCCAAGGCCACGATTTATGACTTCCCAGTGCAGAAAGTAAACTAATTACGTAAAGATAACAAACTAGGTAGTACGTTTACTAATTGTCTAAACAGTAAGCGAAGATTAAGATTGCCGTACTAATCTTGACTCCTCACAGGCAGCAGGCATGAAAAAAGTAATACGCATAGGTGACAAAACCAGCCACGGCGGCGTTGTAGTAAGTGGAGCAGCACACCGCAACATGTTTGGTAAGGCCGTGGCACGGGAGGGGGATATGGTTAGTTGCCCTATTCCTGGGCACGGCTCTTGCCCGATTATTGAGGGAGACCCTTCGTGGAATGTTGATGGTAAGCCCGTTGCGTTAGAGGGACATAAGACGGCGTGTGGAGCAGTTCTATTTTCCTCTATGCCAGAGGTAGATCGTTCGTATGAAGGCAGTGGTGCGGCGTCTACTGGAGCAGCAAACACGGCTAGAGCAATATCAGCCTCAGCTCTTGCCGCCGCATCAGGTGAATTCGACCAGCACTTTCTGTTACAGGATGAGATAACCGGTGCACCGCTAGTAAACCGGAAGTACAGCATTAAGTGGAGTGGCGGAACAATAGAGGGCCGCACCGATGAACATGGACTGACTCAGAAAACCAGTAGCGCCAAAGCTGAAGAAATTACCATTGAAGTTTTTTCGGAGAATGCTTAATGGGACCATTAGTTCCTGTAATCATTATTACCGCGACTTTAACTTTAAAATCCGACACAGCCCCCGTAAAGGTTAAAGTTAATAAACCCAGAGGAACTTTATATTGGGGTGGAGCTGGGCTTGATGGTGATTATGTTAAACCTCAAATAGCCGCATTCATAAAAGCAGGAATTACACACTGCTTTGTGGGTAAAGCTAATTCAGCATCCGTAGAGCTGGGTAAGGCTGGTACTCTCGTAGATGCACTGAGGGCGGGTATAAATATTCGGTATGCTGATGACACGGGTGAGTGGACCCTTAGCGGGATGGACAAACCTGCGGAACAATTTAATTTAATTGGATACTCATACGGGTCTTTACTCGCCGCTCAAACAGCAAACTACTACGCAAACAATGGCAATGTTATAGACCATCTAGTTTTAATTGCCAGCCCAATTGACCTAGATTTTTTAAACTCTCTAAAGTCAAACAAAAATATTAAAAAAGTTATTGTTATAGATTTAAAACAGTATGGTGACCCAATTTATGCTGGAATTTCTCAGTTCGACCTTATTTCTATTGCTAAAACACTAGGCGAACAAATGGGAAGAGGGAATGGTGAAGGACATTTTTATTACGCTCATGTAGTGGCAGATAGCCCGCAGCGTTGGGAATCACTAGCCAAACGGATATACAGTGAAGGCGTGAGATAAAATATGACAAGAGCGCGTGTTATCTCCTATATCAGCATATTTCTAAGTCTCTTATTGGTCCCTATTATTGTTTGGTATTTAATAATGCTTTTTACCACAAAAATAGATCACGCCTCTGTTAATTTGGGGCCAGTAACTTACTTAATGGGGCTGTTTTTCTTTTTTGGAATAATTACAATTTTTTTCGCTAGTTTATTTTCTGTTGTGACATGGATGGTTACAGATAAAGGCTCTATTGATAGACGACGAGTTTTTATTGTTTGGCTCAGTACACATATTGCTTTTATTTTAACCGCAATTGCCGCTGAGTATATTATAAATGCTCGCATGATATAAGCCACTCAACCAGAAACACACAGCCGCCTTTGGGCGGTTTTTTACGCCTATCGAATAAGGAATTCACCCATATAAAACCTAATTAAACGATCCGCACTAAACCCTTGACACGCCCCCAAGCGTGTTTTTTTTCGTCTAAATAAAAGGAATTACGAGTATCAGAATTAAGAAAACAGCAGACTTTAGCCATGTGCCTATTGAGCTAACAGACTTTCGCAACTTTCTAGCCCTGTGCTGGGATCACTTAGGGCTACCAAAACCTACCCCTATTCAGTATGACATTGCCTACTACCTACAGCATGGGGCTAAACGCCGAATTATTGAAGCCTATCGTGGCGTGGGTAAAAGCTGGGTAACGTCCGCTTTCGTGGTTTGGAAACTTCTACTAAATCCACAAGAAAAAATTTTAGTTGTATCCGCCAGTAAGGAACGCTCAGACAGCTTTGCACTGTTCACCAAACGCCTGATTAGTGAAATGCCTATCTTGATGCACCTTGCCCCTCGCCACGATCAGCGCAGTTCTAATATTGCCTTTGATGTAGCACCTAGTAAGGCCGCACACGCCCCTTCTGTAAAGTCGGTAGGTATCAACGGACAGATCACAGGGAGTCGCGCCACAATCATTATTGCAGATGATATTGAGGTGGTGAACAACTCAGCAAGCCAATTACAGCGCGAGCAGTTAAGCAACAAGATCAGGGAGTTTGATGCGGTACTTAGTCCAAACGGTGACATTATTTATCTAGGTACACCTCAGACCGAAGAGAGTATTTACAACACACTACCAGAACGGGGCTACGAGATCCGAGTCTGGCCTGCTAGATATCCAAAAGACCAGAAGGCAGTAGACAGCTACTTAGGGCGCTTAAGCCCAATGTTTTATAAGCACCTAGAAGAGCACGGGGACGCCCTATTCTGGCAAGTCACGGACCCAACGTAAAGGCTCAGCCGCTCCACCGCCTTGACGCTTAAGTTTCTGCTAGCAGTCGTAGCGGCAGTAATTCATCGATGCGGCTGTTTGGCCAAGTGGGTAACTTTTCTAAGGTGTCGGTCAGCCACGCTTGTGGATCGAGTCC
>NZ_JANXSO010000138.1 GCF_025352645.1 Iodobacter sp.
ACGCCGCCCCTTCACAGGCCTGCAAGGCTTCGCTGAGTTCGGCAAACCAGCGCACGCCGTAAGCGCCCACCTTGGCTTCCTGTTGCTCACGTAAAACAGGGGTGCAACCCGCGAGTCATGCTGAAAAAACGCGGGTTGCACCCGCCCTACGATGATTCAAAACTGGCAAGAGTCACTTTTTAACAAACACCTAGCACGCATCAGTCCCCTTAAAAGAGCCCATATGCCAGTCCCAATCCACCATGCCAGCGGCACTTTACATGTGCCCGAAGATACCCTAGCCGATTGGCCCAGTGCCCAGTTTGCCTGCACTCAGGAGCGCGGCATTGTGGTAAAGGCACTGGGGCTGGAGCTGACCAGCGTGTTTCAGCCCATTTTTGCAGCAGATGCTCAAACCATCATTGGCGAAGAAGGCCTGCTGCGCGCCAGCATCCGCCGCAAAGCCATGCCGCCTGCCGATGTTTTTAAAAGCGCCACCCGAGGCGAATGCTTGGTGGCTTTCGATCGCCTATGCCGTAGCCTGCATTTAATGAACCACTTAGCTGGGCCGCAAAAAGACAAAACGCTGTTTCTTAACGTTCATCCAGAGCTACTGATTGCCGTTGAAAAACAACACGGCGAAGCGTTTGAGCGCATTTTGCAGGATCAGGGCTTAAAACCTGCCGATGTAGTTCTGGAAATCCTTGAATCCGCCATTCCTGACGCGCAAGAAACCGATCTGACCCATGCGGTACAAAACTACCGCCAGCGTGGTTACCGGATTGCGATTGATGATTACGGCCAGAAAAATGCCAATCTCTGCCGCCTGCTTTCCTTATCACCAGATATTGTAAAACTGGATAAAGTATTAATTCATGCCACAGATAACAATAGTAAGGCGCAGCGATTACTGAGCCAGCTCGTTGAAATGCTACATGGGCTGGATAGTCAGGTCGTGATCGAAGGCATAGAAAGCGCCGCGCAACTAGCCATCGCGAAAGAAAGCGGTGCGGATTTCTTCCAAGGCTATTTTCTGGCGGAACCCAGATATTTAAACAAACACATTTAGTTATTTAAATAACACTCAATAGTCTTTGTACATCTTAACAAAACCGGTAAAAATCGACGCTATCTGACACACCGCTAGGAAATCGTCATGCGTCTTAAGTCTCTGCTCGCCGCCATTGCCCTAAGTACCAGCCTGCCCGCCTTTGCCGATAGCACCTTACTGAATGTGTCTTACGATGTAATGCGTGATTTCTATAAGGACTACAACCCCGCTTTTGCTAAATACTGGAAAGCCAAATCGGGCGAAGAGCTCACCATTCAGATGTCGCACGGCGGCTCTAGCAAGCAAGCGCGCTCAGTGATCGATGGCTTACAAGCCGATGTGGTCACCATGAATCAGCATAACGATATCGATGCCATCGCCGACAAAGCTAAATTACTCCCCGCCGACTGGGCCAAACGCCTGCCTGACGATGCAGCCCCTTTTACCAGCTTGCAGGTGTTGATCGTTCGTAAGGGCAACCCTAAGGGCATTAAAGATTGGAACGACCTGACTAAAGCGGGCGTTGGCGTGATCGTGCCTAATCCTAAAACCTCGGGCAATGGCCGCTACACCTATCTGGCGGCATGGGGCTATGCCGCAAAACTGCCTGGCGGCAACGATGCAAAAGCGCGTGAATTTGTGGCCAGCGTCTTTAAAAATGTGCCGGTGCTAGATGCAGGCGGCCGTGCGGCCACGACTACCTTTATGCAGCGCCAGATTGGCGATGTGCTAGTCACCTTTGAAAACGAAGCCGAAATGATCGCCAAAGAATTTGGACGTGGCAATTTTGAAGTGGTTTACCCAAGCGTATCCATCGAAGCCGAGCCGCCGGTCGCCATCGTCGATAAAGTGGTGGACAAAAAAGGCACGCGCAAACAGGCCGAGGAATATCTGAAATACCTGTGGAGCCCAGCAGGCCAAGAAATCGCCGCGCAAAACTATCTACGCCCAAGAGACAAAGCCATCGCCGCCAAATACGCCAAGCAATTCCCTGCGATTAAATTATTCGCCATCGAAGAATTCGGCGGCTGGCAAAAAGCCCAAAAAACCCACTTTGAAGACGGCGCAATTTACGACCAGATCGCAGCAAGCATTGCTAAGCGCTGATAGCAAACAGCCAAAAATAAGATCTGTAGACACTTATCTATCAAGTACATGCAGGCAAAAGTTCTTGCCCTCACAAAAACCCAAACCTTTAACCTCGGAGGAAAGGAGAACACGGAGAAAAATATAAGCAAGGTTTTTTCCGTGAAACTCCGTGTTCTCTGGGACCGAAGAGGTTCGAGATTTAGGTTTTATGTTGGGTGACATTACTGCAGCTCTACTAACAACACCCCATCGGATTCACCATGCGCTTCAAACAGCCAAGCGTGTTGCCAGGGTTTAATTTAAGCCTTGGCTACACGCTGTTTTATTTATCCATCATCGTGCTATTGCCACTCTCTGCCCTCTTGATCAAAACCAGCGCCTTAAGCTGGCCGCATTTCTGGCAGATTATCAGCGAGCCGCGCGTTGTTGCCTCCTACAAGCTGACTTTTGGCGCGTCTTTTCTAGCGGCGCTGATTAACCTTGTCACCGGCTTATTAGTGGCATGGGTGTTGGTTCGCTACCAGTTTTTTGGTAAGCGTTTTGTGGATGCCTTGGTTGATCTCCCCTTTGCTCTGCCTACCGCCGTGGCGGGGATTGCGCTGGCCACCATTTATGCCCCCAATGGCTGGATCGGCCAGTACCTTGAGCCATTTGGCTTAAAGATTGCCTTCACCCCCATCGGCATCGTGATTGCGCTCACCTTTGTCACCCTGCCCTTTGTAGTGCGCACGGTGCAGCCGGTGCTGCAAGATTTAGAACACGAGCTAGAAGAAGCCGCCTGTAGCTTAGGCGCAAGCCGCTGGCAGATTTTTTACAAAGTGATTTTTCCAACCATTTTGCCCGCGCTACTCACCGGCTTTGCACTAGCGTTTGCTCGCGCCATTGGCGAATACGGCTCGGTGATTTTTATCGCTGGCAATATGCCTTTTATTTCAGAAATCACCCCGCTAATGATTATTTCCAAGCTAGAGCAATACGATTATCTAGGCGCTACCGCCATTGCCGTAGTGATGCTGGTGGTGTCCTTTGCCATGCTACTGCTGATTAATGGCCTGCAATGGTGGACGGCAAAGCGCTTAGGGAGAGTTAAATAATGGCCTCAACCATTCAACGCTCTATCGTCACCACAGAAAGCCGTGCCGTGCGCTGCGTGCTGATTAGCCTTGCGCTGCTGTTTATTGGGGTTTTTTTGCTTATCCCGTTGGCATCAGTATTTATTGAAGCTTTTCGCCAAGGCTGGCGGCTGTATCTGGCCGCGCTGATTGAGCCAGATGCGGTGTCGGCCATTAAATTAACCCTGATCGTGGCGGCTATTTCGCTACCCGCCAATCTGATCTTTGGCGTGGCGGCGGCGTGGGCAATTGCCAAATTTGATTTTAAAGGCAAAAGCTTTTTAACCACCCTAATTGATCTGCCGTTTTCTGTCTCCCCAGTAGTGGCGGGGCTGATTTATGTGCTGATGTTTGGGGCGCAGGGCTGGTGGGGGCCGTGGCTGATTGAGCACAATTACACCATTATTTTTGCCGTACCCGGCATTGTGTTGGCCACCATTTTTGTTACCTTCCCCTTTGTCGCCCGTGAGCTGATCCCACTGATGGAAGCTCAAGGCTCAGATGAAGAACAAGCCGCCATTGTGCTGGGCGCATCCAGCTGGCAAATGTTTTGGCGCATCACCCTACCCAAGATTAAATGGGCATTGCTCTACGGTGTGATTTTAGCCAACGCCCGTGCCATGGGTGAGTTTGGCGCGGTATCGGTGGTATCCGGCCATATTCGCGGCATGACCAATACCGTGCCGCTGCACGTAGAAATTCTTTACAACGAATACAACTTCGTCGGCGCATTCGCTTGCGCATCGATCTTGGCACTCTTAGCTCTGCTCACGCTTGCGGCTAAAAGCTATGTGGAATGGCGAGGTGAGCAACAAGCCGCCGCGGATCGACGACATGCGGTTGAGGAGTAACTCAGGAAGTCGGAAGTCATCCAGATAACCCTTAGCTTTTCTCTGTGGCACTCCGTGTTTTCCGCGTCCTCTGTGGTTCAAGATTTGGGTTTTGCTACGCAACATCAAAAGGCAAGTCAATATGAGTATCGAAGTCAAAAACATCGCCAAGCGCTTTGGTGCTTTTACTGCGCTGGATAATCTAAATTTAGAAGTGCAATCGGGCGAGCTACTGGCACTGCTTGGGCCTTCGGGTTGCGGTAAAACCACGCTGCTGCGGGTCATTGCCGGCTTAGAAACGCCCGACCAAGGACAGATTTTATTTCATGGTGAGGATGCCACCGATACCCACGTTAGGGAGCGGCAAGTCGGCTTTGTTTTCCAGCACTACGCGCTGTTCCGGCATATGACGGTATTTGAAAATGTCGCCTTTGGCCTGCGCGTTCGCCCCAAGAAAACCCGCCCCACTGAAGCGGAGATCAAAGAAAAAGTCCATGCTCTGCTTAATATGGTGCAGCTGGATTGGCTGGCGGATCGCTTTCCGGCGCAATTATCCGGTGGCCAACGCCAGCGAATTGCCCTTGCCCGTGCGCTGGCGGTAGAGCCTAAAGTGCTACTACTGGATGAGCCCTTTGGCGCGCTCGATACCAAGGTCAGAAAAGAGCTGCGCCGCTGGTTACGCCGCCTGCACGATGAAATGCATATCACCAGCGTGTTTGTCACGCACGATCAGGAAGAAGCGCTGGAAGTGGCCGATCGCGTGGTGGTCATGAACAAGGGCAAGATTGAGCAAATTGGCACTCCAGAACAGGTCTACGATACCCCCGCATCACCGTTTGTTTACCAGTTTTTAGGCGATGTCAATTTATTCCATAGCCGCGTTCACGAGGGCTGGGCCGAAGTAGGCGGTGCACGTTTTGCAGCACCCGCTGCCGCCAATTCCGCCGCGACAGTCTATGTGCGCCCACATGAAATTGATTTATCCCGTCTGGCCAATCCATCCGCGATTACAGGAAAAATCATCCATGTGCGCTTACTGGGGGCCACGGTAAGGCTGGAAGTCGCCGTCGTTAATGCAGATATTGTAGAAGTAGAAATCAGCCGCGAGCGTCAGCAAGAGGGACAATGGCAGGCAGGGGAAAGTGTTTTTCTTACTCCTAGAGAAGCAAAAGTCTATCCAACTGCGGCTTAAATTACCCCCAAACCCATTAATAGCCTGACAAAGCAATGACTCCTTGCCCATAGCTACTGACAGAGCTAGGGTGAAGAGTCATTTTGCTGCGCTGCTCATCATGCTACTTGAACCCGTTTGGAATACTGATCGCGAGTGGATTGCCCTAAGGCTGCATGCAGAACCAGCCCAACTGGCCATCCTTGCCCCACTTTTTGCTGAATCTATCCTAGCAAATCTACCTTGCTTATGGGAAAGCTGCGATGGCTTGTTTCCTGCTGATTTAGCCGAACCGCATCCCTTTGTGATATTGCTCAATAATAATGAGCTTGCTCTGCCTTTTCCCCAAACAGCACGTAGGCTACTCACCGCCCCCAGCGAAGACCCTGGGCTAATCGCAGGCATTCAAACACTGCCTAGCCAACTCCCGCCTAAGGTTTGGTTAACCGGCACTTGGCTATTAGCGCCACAAAAACCCGATGGTCGCCCAAACCCCAGCAAGCCGGTTTTATTAGAGCTACTTGGATTAATTGTCAGCGATGCCGATACCCCCGCTATCGAGGCCGTGATCGCCAAAGCACCTCAGCTGGTGTTTAGCTTGTTAAGATTGGTTAACTCTGTAGCCGTAGGCGGCAGCACCCATGCAGAAAGCCTGCGCCAAGCCATCGCCATCTTAGGTAGGCGGCAATTGCAGCGCTGGCTGCAGCTTTTACTTTACGCTGAGCAATTTGGCGCAGACAGCGGCACGCCCCCACTGCTGCTTTTAGCGGCACTGCGTGCTAAACGGCTAGAAAACTGGGCGGGTAGCAGCGCCCTAGCCAATATCAAACCCGATGTGGCCTTTCTGGCAGGCATGCTCTCCCTGCTCGATCGCCTATTTGGCCAAACCTTAAACGAGATTCTTGACCCGCTCCCGCTCAGCCCCGAGCTGCGTGCTGGTTTACTGGCTGGGGAAGGGCCGCTTGGCAATGCGATCAAAGCACTTGCCGCAATGGAGGCCGGTGATGAAGCAGCACTCAGCAATTTGCTAAGCGAGACCCAATCAAGTACGTGGATGCAATCTGAAATCAACGCCTGCCAATGGGTTAGAAAACTATTGGCATCTGCCACATGAATAACGAGCTTGATAGCGAATCCGGCATCTATGCGGCGCTTGAAGCGTCGATCATTACCATGGATTTGGAAAGCTATATCACCGGCTGGAATCGTGGAGCCGAGCTATTATTTGGCTATCTGGCAGATGAAGTTTTAGGCAAACATATTCTACTTTTATATGCCGATGTAGAAAGCCAAGGGGAAGAAGACTGCTTTAATGAAGTCATCGCCAATGGTCATGCCGAAATGGATGTCAAACGGCGGCGAAAAGATGGTAGTAATTTCTGGGCGCATCTACACCTCACCTTGGTGCGCAATAAAGTAGGCCTACCCACACGGCTCATTGCTTATGTACGTGATATCAGCAGCCAACTGGCCAATGAAGAGCGCAGCCGGCTCTATACCCGAATTTTTGAATATGCGCGTGAAGCGATTGTGATTACCGATCATAATCGCCTTATTGTGAGCGTAAACAATGCTTATTTAAAGATTACCGGCCGCAGTATGCAAGAAGTACAAGGCACAACGCCTAGCTTTTTAAATAGCAAAGATAAATACACCTCTAAAGCCATTGAATCCACGCTTAAATCAATGGGGCATTGGGAAGGCGAAATATGGGATAAACGTGCCAATGGAGAAGCCTTCCCTGCATGGCTAACCATTAGCGCAGTACAAACAAACCATGGCACCGTCAGCCATTACTTTGCAGTGTTTTCTGACCACACAGAAAAACGCCAAACCGAAGCTAAAATCCATCAGCTGGCATATTACGATACGCTCACCAGCCTACCCAACCGTGCCATGCTATTTTCTTTACTCGCCCAATCATTATCAGAGGCAAAGCGCAAACAAAAGCATGGCTCATTATTATGCTTTAATATTAATGGCTTCAAAAACATTAATGATTCATTTGGTCACGCCTCAGCAGATGTTTTACTCGCTGAATTAGCAAAACGCATCCGCCTTGCCCTGCGTGAAGAGGACGTGGTATCCCGCTTCAGCGGCGATGAATTTTATATTGCCTTATTTGAAATAGAGCAAAGAGAAGACGCTATTCTAGTAGCCCGCAGAATTTTACAATCTACTGCCGCACCATTTTATCTAAAGAATCAAGAAATTGTTTTACTTAGCCATATTGGCATTACTATTTATCCAGATGATGGATATGATGCAGAAACACTGATCAACAATGCCACCGTGGCCATGCATCGCGCCAAACAAAACAATCAAAACTATTTATTTTATTCCACAGAAATGAATCGTAGCTCCTTAGATAAAATCAAACTAGAAGCAGAGCTACATCACGCACTAGACTTAAATCAATTTGAGCTTTATTTTCAACCACAGGTTGATTTCCCTAGCAAAAAAATCATGGGCGCAGAGGCTTTAATTCGCTGGAAACATCCACAGAAAGGCATGATTCCCCCTTCTAATTTTATCCCTTTTGCCGAAGAAACAGGCTTGATTGTTGCCATTGGGAGCTGGGTACTCAATGAGGCAATTAGCCAAATTGCTGAATGGAAAAAAGCGGGGCTTTCGCTAGGCAGGCTGGCGGTTAATTTATCCGCCTTACAATTCAAACCCCAGTTGCCCGATGAAATTGCGGCCATTTTAACTTATCACAAAATACCTGCCGAATTAGTTGAGCTAGAACTCACAGAAAGTTTATTAATGGGCAATGGGCAATCCGGTTTACTTAATCAATTGCATAGCAATGGCTTTAGCCTAGCCCTAGACGACTTTGGAACCGGCTATTCCAATTTGGCTTATTTACAAAACTATCCCATTGATTACTTAAAGATAGATCAATCCTTTGTCAAAGGATTGCCAGATAACCAACACTCCGCAGCAATTGTGCGCTCCATTATCGATATCGCTAGTAATCTAGGATTAAAGCTTATTGCCGAGGGAGTAGAAAACCAAGCCCAAGCCGAATATCTTTCTAAATTAGGCTGCAATTTAATCCAAGGCTATTATTGCTACCGCCCCATGAATGCCGACGCTTTTACTCAGCTGCTGATAAAACAACAAAGTGAAAATAGCCAAGAGAACGCTGATTAAATCGTCATCCCCGAATGCTTTATCGGCGATCCAGCGTAAATACTGGATTCCCGCCTGCACAAGAATGACGAAATTGAATAAATCAGAACTCACCTAAGCTTGGCTCGCTAAAATTAAGCAAGCCAGATCTTAGATCACAGAGAAAAACAGCCGTTAAATGATGCTGTTTTATGAATGGCTTCTTATAAGCTGCTCATGAGTAAAACCCGCAGATTTAAGTATTTAGCTAGCAAAAAATCCACGAATCTCACCCGCTTACACCGTTAAGCTTTGCTTCAACAAGGCGTATTTCACCTGCCCAGCCTTGCCCTCTTTAACGATTTCCCAGCCTTCTCTATCCGGCCAATTGGCGGTTTCTGCATAGATTACTGCGCCAGGATTAAGCACTCGGAGGAGTTTTGGTAATACTTGCGCTAAGAAATCTGATGCAAAGGGTGGGTCTAAAAACACCACGTCAAACCGCTCCGCCGTGCTATCTAAAAAGCGCAGCGCATCGCCCCAAATCACCTCAATATTGCTAGCCCCAAGCAAATTTTGATTATCTTTTAGGCTAGCGGCCACGTTTTTATCCCGCTCTACCATCACTACACGCTTGGCATTCCTTGATGCGGCCTCAAAACCCAGTGCGCCGCTGCCAGAGAATAAATCTAAGCAAGTCAGATTGGTACACTCTTGGCCTAGCCAATTAAATAACGTTTCACGCACCCGATCCGGCGTAGGGCGTAGGCCTTCTGCGTCAGGAAACTTCAATAAACGGCGTTTATAGTCACCGCCAATAATACGAACCTGGTTTTTGAACTGTGCGGCCATGTTAAAATCCTAGCAATCTGTAATTAAATAGCCCAGCAGCCTGTTAATACGATAAGCCACTTAGAGGTTTTTCGCAGAAAACAGACTTTTTTCGGCAGGCTGCCCGCATTTTCCGCCATCTTTCGGAATCCCCGCAAACTCATGTTCAGTTTTTTTCGCAAAAAAAAGCCGGTTGCACCGGTTACACCAGAAACACCTCTGGTGGCAGAGCCCGTCCAAATCGACACGGCACCTACAAATCAAGCGGCTGAAGTTGTAACTGACTCGGCCCCCACTGCAACGCTTATTCAGCAGCATGAAGCCATTGCTATTGAAACCGTGATTGCTGAGCCCGCCGTAGCCCCCATTCAGAGCGAAGAGCCTGAAGCCGTTGCTCCTGCTCCTGCTCCTGCTCCTGCTCCTGCTCCTGCTCCTGCTCCTGCTCCTGCTCCTGCTCCTGCTCCTGCGGCCATTATTGAGGTGGCTCAACCGCAAGCCAAGCTTTCTTGGTCTGAGCGCCTAAAAGCGGGCTTAGCTAAAACCCGTGATCGTCTGGGTAAAAGCTTAGCGGGCCTATTTGGTGGTGGCCAGATCGATGAAGATCTGTATGAAGAGCTGGAATCGGTGCTGCTCACCGCCGATATGGGCGTCGATGCAACACAACATTTGTTGGATGATGTACGAAACCGTGTAAGCCTTGCTGGGCTTAAAAATGGTAGTGAGCTGAAAGGCGCATTACAAAGCTCCCTGACTGATTTAATCAACCCACTGCAAAAACCGCTGGATGTTAGCACGCATAAACCCTTTATCCTGATGGTAGCTGGCGTAAATGGTGCGGGTAAAACCACCAGCATCGGCAAATTAGCCAAGTATTTTCAAGGCCAAGGCCTCAGCGTTTTACTCGCCGCTGGCGATACTTTCCGCGCTGCCGCACGTGAGCAGTTGGTGGTATGGGGCGAGCGCAATGGCGTGCAAGTAATTGCCCAAGATGGCGGCGATTCTGCTGCGGTGGCTTTTGATGCGGTAAACGCAGCTAAAGCACGTGGCATTGATGTGGTGATCGTCGACACCGCTGGCCGCCTGCCCACACAGCTGCATTTGATGGAAGAAATCAAAAAAGTAAAACGCGTGGTACAAAAAGCCGATCCAACTGGCCCGCACGAAATCATGCTGGTGCTGGATGCCAATAACGGCCAGAACGCGCTGAGCCAAGTGAAATCATTTGACGACGCACTGGGCCTAACCGGTTTAATCCTGACCAAGCTCGACGGCACAGCCAAGGGCGGGATTATCGCCGCGATTGCCAAGCAGCGCCCCATCCCACTACGCTTTGTTGGCGTGGGTGAAAGCATCGACGATTTGCGCCCCTTCATTGCCAAAGACTATGTAGACGCGCTGTTTGATTAAACATGGCTAGGGCACGGCAAGCCGTGCCCCTACAAATCACTGATCATCTGCTCATGAATCCACATATTTCCTTTCGCACCGCCAGCCTTGCTGATAAGCAAAACTTGGCCGCGCTAACGATTCAGGTATGGCTACATACCTATGCCACGGATGGGGTTCGTCATGATATTTCGGCTTATGTGCTGAGTGAATTTACCACCGAAAAATTCGCCGCACAGATCAACAATCCACAGTATCGCCTGCTGATTGCGGAGAATAAGTGCCATCTTATCGCCTACGCCATGCTTGATTTGGCTACTAGCAATGCAGATTTACCTAGCGCCGAGCTAAAAACTTTTTATATCCAAGAAACCTTTACCGGCCAAGGCATAGGTAAGCAGCTCTTGGCCTACGTAGAACGTAATCTCAATCAGCAGGCCTATTGGCTCAGCGTAAATAGCAACAATACCCGCGCCATTGCCTTTTATGTACACCAAGGTTTTGTTCAGCATGGTGTAACATATTTCGAGTTTGGCGGTAATCAGTACCAAAACAAGGTGCTGGTGAAGCATCTAAAAGCGGTAGATATCAAACATATGTAAGGGCATGCAGTGCCTTTACAGAGAAATAGGGCCTCTTATGATCCAGTTCCAGCAAGTCAGTAAACGCTATCCTGGCGGCTTTGATGCCGTAAAGAATTTAAGCTTTGAGATTCCCAGCGGCGAGCTGGTGTTTTTAGCAGGCCATTCCGGTGCAGGTAAATCGACGCTATTAAAGCTGATTGCAGGAATAGAAAAGCCCAGTGGTGGCGTGGTGAACGTCAATGGCCAAAATATGGCGAAGATGAACCGCAGCTCCCTGCCCTATATCCGCCGCCATTTAGGATTGATATTTCAAGACCATAAAATTCTGTTTGATCGCACGGTATTAGATAACGTCAGCCTACCACTGGATATTATTGGCTTTAATCATAAAGAGGGCCGCCGCCGTGTTTTGGCCGCGCTCGATAAAGTAGGCCTCACCGGTAAGGAAAAGCTCAACCCCATTTCACTATCAGGTGGCGAGCAGCAGCGATTATGCATCGCCCGTGCCGTAGTGCATCGCCCCGCCATTTTGCTGGCCGATGAGCCAACCGCTAATTTAGATCGAGATTACGCTCACGATATTTTGGAGCTGTTTAAATCCTTTCACCAAGTGGGCGTCACCATTGTGATCTCTGCACACGATGAAACCCTGATGGCAGATTATGGCCGCCGGATTTTACGTTTGAAAAACGGTCAATTTTCAGCCTGAGGCGATATGAAACACTGGTTAAGACTTCATGGCCAATCACTGGCCCGCACTTTAGGCGCATTAGTTCGCCATCCTTTTTCAAGCGCACTTAATCTACTGGTGATTGGCATTACCGCCGCGCTGCCTTTGGCACTCTGGCTGATTATTAGCAGCGTTTCCAGCGTAGCGAGTCAAATTCATATTGAGCCGCAAATTTCGATCTTTATGCGCGATTCCGCCACTAAAGAAGACCTGAGCATGCTCGCTGAGCAGTTAAAAAAAGACCCGCGCATCGCCAGCAGCCGGTTTATCTCCAAGGACGAAGCACTCAAAGAAATGCAGGCATCATCTGGAGCCGCCAATTTATTAGCAGGCTTAAGCGAAAACCCACTGCCTGATGCCTTTATTTTAAGCAGCAAAGACGGCCAAGCCGCTAACCTAGAAGCCTTGCAAAAAGACTTGCTCAGCCGTCCTGGCGTGGATGAAGTTCAGCTTGATTCGGCATGGGCGCATCGCCTAGAAAGGCTCCTCGCCTTAGGCCAAACGCTATTTGAAGTGATTGCGGTTTTGCTTGCCACGGCCCTAACGCTGATTACCGGCAATGCAATTCGAATGCAAATCTTAACCCGCAAGGAAGAAATTGAGGTGGCGCGGCTAATTGGCGCAACCGATGCCTTTATTCGTCGACCATTTATCTACTTTGCCATGGTGCAAGGTTTGCTAGGCGGCTTGTTTGCTTGCGCAATTGTGGCGGGCATTTTGTCGCACCTAAACCCCGCGGTGCTTGATTTAGCCAACGCTTATGGGCAAAAATTTAGCTTATTGTCACCAGACTTTAGTACAGTCGCCATAGTATGTGGCCTATGCACCCTGCTTACTTTTATCGGAGCATGGCTTGCGGTATGGCGACATCTGCGGCAATTTACCTAAAAAACACAAGGCACAGCACGGGCTTATTAATTTACGCTATGGTCCAGATAGGAAAAATTGCCGTGCCTCACCTCCCCATAATGTGATTGAATCAACTGACTGAATAAATGAACTTCGTCATATTTTGGCACTCTCACGATACGAGTGCTAGAATCAACGAGCGTTTTTGCAAGGAGAGATTTAAACATGGCAGCTGCACTTACACTTCCCGTTCTATCTGGCGGCGACAGCATCGAGAGTTATATCCAGCGTGTAAATACGGTGCCTATGCTCTCACAGGAAGAGGAAATTAGCCTTGCTGAGCGCTTTCGCCAGGAGAATGATCTGGAGGCAGCCAAGCAGTTGGTAATGTCCCACCTGCGGGTCGTAGTATCGATTGCGCGCGGCTATTCTGGCTATGGCCTGCCACAGGCAGATCTTATCCAAGAAGGCAATATCGGCTTAATGAAAGCGGTAAAACGCTTTGAACCAGGCCGTGGCGTACGCTTGTTTTCTTTTGCCGTGCATTGGATTAAAGCTGAAATCCACGAATATGTGCTGCGTAACTGGCGCTTGGTGCGCGTTGCCACCACCAAGGCTCAACGCAAATTATTCTTTAATCTGCGCTCCATGAAGCCAGGCTTTGCCGCACTCACTACCTCAGAAGCGCAAAAAATCGCTGATGATTTAGGGGTAAAACGCGAAGAAGTGCTAGAAATGGAAACGCGGATGAGCGGCCAAGATATCTCGCTGATCTCGGACGATAACGATGACGAAGGCTACGCGCCCATTGATTGGCTTGCCGATCACGACAGCGCCCCAGACGCCACTCTCGCCCGGCGCGCTACCGATAAGCTGCATACAAGCGGCCTGCAAATGGCACTGGCCAGCTTAGACGAGCGCAGCCGCCGGATTGTAGAAACACGCTGGCTGGCCGACGAAGGCTCGTCCTTAACACTGCATGACTTAGCTGCAGAATTTAATGTCTCAGCAGAGCGCATCCGCCAGATCGAGGCCAAAGCCCTCAGCAAAATGAAGCAGGCATTGTTGCCAGCATAAAAAAACGGAGCCAACGGCTCCGTTTTTTTATGCCTTCATATATTGGAATAAAACATAAAACCCAGATCTTGAACCACAGAGATCACAGAGGACACGGAGGACACGGAGGACACGGAGGAAAACCAGAAAAGGAGGTTGTACTGCATTTCAGTTCTTCTCCGTGGCTCTCCGTGTTTTCCTTTTCCTCCGTGGTTCAAGATTTGGGTTTAAATTCTCAACCTTTTAAAACAACTTCTTCAAATCCATTCCCTTATACATGCCCGCCACCTGCTCGCCATAACCATTAAACATCAGTGTTTTGCGTTTAAAGAATTCGCCAATTCGCCGCTCGGTGGCTTGGCTCCAGCGTGGGTGGTCTACTTCTGGGTTTACATTGGAATAAAAGCCATATTCATTTGGCCCCGCTTTATTCCATGAGGTTTGTGGTTGTTTTTCAGTCAAGCGGATTTTTACAATGGACTTAGCGCTTTTAAAGCCATATTTCCACGGCACCACCACGCGAATTGGTGCGCCATTTTGATTAGGCAATACTTTGCCATATAAACCCACCGCCATAATGGTTAATGGATGCATCGCTTCATCAATCCGCAAGCCTTCGGTATAAGGCCAATCCAACACAGATCGTTGCACGCCTGGCATCTGCTCTTTATCCGCTAGCGAGATAAACTCAACATATTTAGCTTTAGAAGTGGGGCTCACCCTCTTAAGTAACTCCGAAAGTGGGAAACCCACCCATGGAATCACCATCGACCAGCCTTCTACACAGCGCAAGCGGTAAATTCGCTCTTCCAGCGGGGCTATTTTTAAAAGCTCATCCATAGAAAAGGTGTGAGGCTTATCACACTCACCTTCAATCACGATATTCCATGGCCGTGTTTTTAACTTGCCCGCAGTTTGGGCAGGATCATCCTTACCCGTACCAAACTCATAGAAATTATTGTATTGAGTGATTTGCTCAAAGCTGTTTTTATCGTCTTTAACCGAAAGAGGGCTAGCCCGATAAACCAGCTCACCCGCCGCTTGCGCTGGCAAAGCCGCCGCCAAGCCCAAGGCCGCCACACCGGTCATCAGTTGGCGGCGGTTTAGCCAAAGCGCTTCAGGGGTGATTTCAGAACTTAAAATATGATCCACAGGACGAATGAGCATGCTGTTCTCCTAAAACCTTTTAGTCGGGCAGAAGCACTATGGCTGACAGTAGTGCCAATAAATAACACTTTGCACCCTATTATCTGTGTAGGCCAGATCAGCCTGCTTTTATTCCCCTCCCAGCGCATCCATTTCAATACATGTGCAAAAACAAGGCAATAGCAGCCCCAAGTAGTAAAACAATGGCGGCAATTCGCATGCTGCGGTCTATTTCTGTGCGCATTGACGGGCTAATCCGCTTCCAAAGGGCATAGACCAGCAAGCCTAACAAACAGATATTTAATAATTTTTCTGTCATAACTCGTAATGATTATTATTGCGTGAAAAATACACACTATTGCATATAAATGTTAAAGCTTTACTTTAAGTATTTAACTTTAACTCTTGCTTATAAAAGATAAAACAAGTGAAAAATGCACATCGGGTATTTTATCGCTAAGTGATTGTATCAAAAGAACAATTAAAAAACGGGCGCTTGTGCGCTCTTTTTTTTTACTCTATAGTGGGAAGTAGTGGGTAAAAGTGGGTAAAAGTGTTGTTTTAATCCTTACAAAACGGATAAATATACATGTTTGGCGGCGTAGCCTCAGTAAATCTCGATAGCAAAGGACGATTGGCAATCCCTGCCAGGCATCGTGACGTGCTCGGGACACACTGCGCTAATCGTTTGGTGATTACTGCCGAACCATCCGGCTGCTTGCTGCTTTACCCAGAACCTGATTGGTTGCCAGTACGTGACCAGCTTAATCGTCTTTCTGGCGCTCAGATGCCTATTCGCCGTTTTATCGTTGGCCATGCCGAAGAGATTGAACCGGATAGCGCTGGGCGCATTTTAATTCCCCCTCGTTTACGCCAATTGGCTGGCTTAGACAAGGAAGTAGCCCTTGTGGGCATGGGTAATAAATTTGAGCTATGGGATGAAGCCCGTTGGGCGGCCCAAATCCAGGCTGTTATGGAGATCAATCCAGACGATCTGGCGAACCAAATGCAAGGCATTGTGCTTTGACACAGATATGTATCAGAGGCCATAAGGCTCTCAGCAACGCTATGCAGGACTTTGTGTTTTGACGCTTATTCACATCAGGGTCTTCTTTGATGAGATGGCGATAGATGGCTATTTAAATGGCCTCAAACAGATTTTCAACACCCCTATGCAGGACTTTGTGCTTTGACGCTTATCCACACCACCGTTTTATTAGAAGAAGCGGTGCACGCACTGGCTATCAAGCCAAATGGCACTTACGTTGACTGCACTTTTGGTCGCGGTGGCCATTCGCGCCTTATTTTATCCAAACTGGGCCCTGAAGGCCGTTTGATTGCTTTTGATAAAGATTTAATGGCGATTGCCGAGGCAGCAACCATTACAGACCCGCGCTTTACCATCGTTCACGAAGGCTTTGTAAATCTACAAAAAGAATTAAACCTACGTGGGATTGATGCGGTAGACGGCGTACTGATGGATTTAGGCGTGTCATCACCACAATTAGATGATGCAAGCCGTGGTTTTAGTTTTCGTTTTGACGCACCGCTCGATATGCGCATGGACACTACACGTGGCACTACGGCGGCCGAATGGCTGAACTTAGCCGATGAGAAAGAAATTGCAGAGGTAGTAAAAGACTATGGCGAAGAGCGGTTTGCTAAACAGGTTGCAGCAGCGATTGTTGCAAGTCGAGCGGGAAAACAGATTCTCACCACTGGGCAACTTTCCGAGATTGTTGCAACAGCCGTCAAGAGTCGCGAGCCGGGTCAGAACCCGGCGACACGTACCTTCCAAGCTATACGGATTTACATCAATCGCGAACTTGAGGAGCTTGCGCTAACCCTACCGCAAGCCTTGCAGCTGCTCAATACTGGCGGGCGTTTCTCAGTGATTGCTTTTCATTCATTGGAAGACCGCATCGTTAAACGCTTTTTGCAAGACGCAGCACAAGGCGACAAGCTGCCATCGCGCCTGCCCGTGCGTGCCGCCGATATTGCCGAGCCACCGGTCAAAATCATAGGTAAGCCGATCCGTGCCAGCGACAAAGAAGTCAGCGATAACCCGCGCGCGCGCAGCGCTATTTTGCGTACGGCTGAGCGGACGGATATTGCGCTGTGACCCGTTTAAACCTTTTTTTGCTCGCAATTTTAATTGTGTGCGCTTTGGCTCTCATTACCAGCCAACACAAGGCCCGCCGCTTTTATGGCGAGCTACAAAAAGAAGCGGTATTAAGCCGTAAATTAGACGTGGAATGGGGGCAATTGCAGCTTGAACAAAGCACTTGGGCCATGCATTCACGTATTGAAACTGAAGCGACACAAAAATTAAATATGCAAGTTCCAGGCCCTAACCGCACGCAAGTGATTTTACCGCACGGCGAGCACGTTGCTAAACCGGTGTCGGAATGAAATTAGCCCGACCTAAACGTGTGGCATCGCAGCCACGCCAACAACGATTTGCGCAACCGCCAAAACTAGAACGCTGGCGAGTGTGGTTTGTAGTGGGCTTTTTGCTCAGCTTATTTGCGATTTTGCTAGGCCGTGGCCTGTATTTGCAAGCTTGGAACGAAGGCTTTTTGCAAGAGCAAGGCGACGCACGTTATATGCGCAACCTAAGGCAAGCGGCCAATCGCGGAATGATTACCGATAGAAATGGTGAGCCACTCGCCATCTCTACGCCAGTGCAATCGATTTGGGCCAGCCCACGCAGCATGACACTTTTGCCAGATGGCCAAGAGCGAGCGGCCGATTGGGAGCCTAAATCTGAGAAAGACCCCGTTCCTGTTTCAAAAAGTGAAATTAAAAAACTGGCCGCCGCATTACAACTGCCTGTTGAAGATATTACTAAAAAGCTAAGTTACTCCCGTAAAAATGCCAAAGGTGAAAGCGTTAAGCCTGATTTTCTGTGGCTAAACCGGCATATGTCACCTAATGACGCCAAAACGGTGATGGCACTGAATGTACCTGGTGTTTATACACAAACCGAATACCGCCGCTACTACCCTGCTGGCGATGTAATGGCGCAAATTGTGGGCACCACCGATATCGATGGCAAAGGGCAAGAAGGTTTTGAGCTAACCCGTGAGGCGATGCTGGCAGGTAAGTCAGGCAGCCGCACCGTGATTCGTGATCGGCGCGGTTATATCGTTGAAGACGTTTCCACCATTGTTCCCGCCAAAGATGGCGAAACATTGCAATTATCCATCGATCGCAAGATTCAATATCTGGCGTATCGGGAGCTTAAAAAAGGTATTGAAGCCGCCAATGCAGTAGCGGGTGCAGCGGTGGTACTAGATGCAAAAACGGGCGAAGTATTGGCGCTGGCTAACCTACCCTCTTACAACCCCAACAGCCGTGAACGGGTTGATTTAGGCAAGAAACGCAATCGCGTGGTTACCGATACTTACGAGCCAGGCTCAACAATGAAGCCATTTATTATTGCAGCGGGCTTAGAGCAAGGGGTGATCAAACCCAATAGTGTGGTGATGACGACGGGTTCTATGACCATTGGCCCAGCCACTTTTAAAGATACTCGCAACTATGGGCCGCTCAATCCTGAAGGCATTTTAAAGCACTCCAGTAATGTGGGGGCAGCCAAAGTAGGCCTGATGATGGGCCGTGAAGATTTATGGACTTACTTTAATAACTACGGTTTTGGTGCATCAACCCACAGCGGTTTTCCAGGAGAAGCATTTGGACGCGTCAGGCCTTGGAAAACATGGCGGCCAATTGAGCAAGCCACCATGTCTTTTGGCCACGGTCTTTCTGTAAGCCTGATGCAAATGGCACGTGGCTACACCGTATTTACCAATAGCGGCGAGATGAAGCCAATCACCTTTACCAAGATGATCGCGCCTAGCCCAGGTAAGCAGGTGATTTCTAGCAAAACCGCTGATTTAGTTAAAAACATGTTGGAAGCCGTGACTCAGCCCGGTGGTACTGCCACCAAAGCCCAGATTGTTGGTTTTAGAGTGGGCGGTAAAACAGGTACGGCACGCAAAATTGTGAATGGTCAGTATTCAAGGGAAAAGTACGAAGTATCGTTTATTGGCTTTGCGCCGGTATCCAACCCTAGGCTGATTGTGGCTGTCTTGGTGGATGAGCCATCCACAGCGGGCAATCGATATTACGGTGGCTGGGTTTCAGCGCCGATTTTCCAAGAAATTATGGCGGGCAGCCTGCGTATCTTGGGTGTGCCACCTGATGCACCCATGAATAATATTTTGCTACCGGGCCTGGATGCTCCAGAGCTAAGAGAAGAAACATAAACGGGCAGATGGGCACAAGAATAGCCACGGCGTGCCATGCCCCTACATTAATTTAAAGGAAGAAACATGAAAGCTGTGAGTTGGAACCTCCCTTCTCTCGACCTTCCAGCGATTGATGCAATCGCAGCAGGTGCACGCCTCGTGGTGGATAGCCGTAGGGTGCAAAGTGGCGATGTTTTCTTAGCCTTCCAAGGTGAAGAGGCCGATGGACGCAGCTTTATCGAAGCCGCCATTGCTGCAGGTGCCGCCGCCGTATTATGGGAAAGCGATGGCTTTGAATGGAATTCCGATTGGAAAGTAGCCAATCTAGGCATTGCAAATCTACGTGCACAAGCAGGCATTGTGGCTGCACACCTACTGGGTAATCCATCTCAAGCCATGTTTGTAACTGGCATTACCGGCACGAATGGCAAAACCTCGATTGCCCACTGGCTTACCCAAGCCTTTAACCTGCTCGGCAATAAAGCGGCCATGCTCGGCACGCTGGGCAATGGCTTTATTGATAAATTGACCAGCTCCAGCCACACCACGCTCGACCCCGTTACCCTACAAGGCTGGCTAGCCCGTTTGCAAGATGAGGGTGCTAGCCATATTGCGATGGAAGTCTCTTCACATGGCTTGGTGCAGGCACGCGTGCATGGCACTGCTTTTGATGTTGCAGTGTTTACCAACCTAACCCGCGATCATCTGGATTACCACGGTGATATGGCCAGCTATGGTGCGGCCAAAGCCAAGTTATTTGAGTGGGAAGGCTTAAAAACGGCCGTTATCAATACCGATGACGCGTTTGGCCGTGAATTAGCCTCCACCTGCAAAGCGCAGCGCGTGCTGACTTACGGCTTAGAAAATGGCGGCATTCGCGCGACCAAAATCAATTTAAGCCTAAGCGGCTTAGAGCTAGAAGTTGCAACGCCCTATGGCCTATGCAATATCAGCTCGCCAATGCTTGGCCGCTTTAACGCCAGCAATTTACTCGCCTGCCTATCGGTACTGCTAGCCGCTGACGTGCCACTGGCTAAAGCAGCCAATATCCTTGGCCAAATTCAGCCCGCTGCTGGCCGCATGCAAAAGCTAGGTGGTGATGAGCACCCACTGGTAGTGGTTGATTATGCCCACACCCCTGATGCACTCGAAAAAGCCCTCTCCACCCTACGCGAATCCATGAAGGAAGATGGCCGCCTGTATTGCATCTTTGGTTGCGGCGGCGATAGAGATAAAGGCAAGCGCCCCTTAATGGGCGAGATTGCTTGCCACCTTGCTGATTCAGTGATTATCACTTCGGATAATCCGCGCACCGAAACTGCGCAAGCGATTATTCAAGACATCGTACGTGGCGTTTCTGGCGTACCGGGCACGGGCCACGCCAATTACATCATTGATTCGGATCGCTCTTCGGCCATCGTGGATACCATCGATGTAGCCACCGCTAAAGACGTGATTTTGATCGCAGGTAAGGGCCATGAAACTTATCAAGAAATCGCAGGAATTCGTCATCCCTTTGATGATGTAGCGATTGCCAACCGCGCCCTATCAAGGAAGAAAAAATAATGTTGTCTTTGCAAGAAACCGCGCAGGCCCTTAAGGCCACTTTACACGCTGAAAGTGGCACGCAATTTACACGCGTCACTACCGACAGCCGTGATGTTCGCGCGGGTGATTTATTTGTGGCCTTACGCGGCGAAAGCTTTGATGGCAATGCCTTTGCAACCACGGCCATCGCGGCGGGGGCCGTCTGTGCCTTGGTCGATACGCCCATCGCTGGCCCACATATTTTAGTAGAAGACACACTGGCAGCCCTTGGGCAACTGGCCGCTTTCTGGCGAGCGCATTTAAAGGCGAGCACAGGTCAAATTGTGATCGGCGTAACCGGCAGTAATGGTAAAACCACGGTCAAAGAAATGATCTCTGCCGTGCTGGGCCACCATAGCGGCAAAGACGCCGTACACGCCACACGTGGCAATCTAAACAATCATATTGGCCTACCGCTCACTCTATTAGCGGCACGAGCAAACCATCGCTATGTGGTTGCCGAAATGGGCATGAATCATTTTGATGAAATCAGCTACCTCACCCATATCGCCAAGCCCGACATCGCCATTATCACCAACGCAGGCCGTTGCCATTTAGAAGCGCTCGGCAGCGTGGCGGGGGTGGCTCAGGCCAAGGGCGAGATTTTTGCTGGCCTAGTTGCCGGTGGCTACGCCATTATTAATGCCGACGACGATTACGCTCCGCTATGGCGCGAGCTGGCCGCCGAGCATCCACAAGTTAGCTTTAGCCTCACCAATGCCGATGTCTACGCGCGTAATTTGTGCGCCCACCATACCGGCGCACAATTTACCCTTTGCACGCCCAATGACTCGGCCCAAGTCGATTTACAAGTACCCGGCTTACACAATGTACTCAACGCCTTAGGCGCGGCGGCCGTCGGCCATGCTTTAGCTATAGGCGCTGAAGATATCGCCAGCGGCTTAGCCAGCTACGAAGGCACCAAGGGGCGTTTACAAAGCAAAACCGCCTTTAATGGCGCAAAAGTATTCGACGATACTTACAACGCCAACCCAGAATCCATGCATGCCGCGATTGATGTGCTGGCCAGTTTTGGCAGCGACACCCTACTGATTTTGGGCGATATGGGTGAACTAGGCAGCGATATTGCCGAACGCCACCAAGAAATCGGCGCTTATGCACGGCAAAAAGGCATTGCCCGCCTCTATACCCACGGCACACTGATGCAGCTTGCTAGCCAAGCTTTTGGCACTCACGGCCAGCACTTTAACGATATTGCCGAATTAATCAGCTTTGTTCGCGCAGATTTATCCCCCAGCACCACCATTTTGGTGAAAGGCTCGCGCTTTATGCGTATGGAACGCGTCGTGGATGGCGTGGTAATAAATAATCTGGAGAAGATGTAAATGTTGTTGCTGTTAGCTCAATGGCTAGGCGAATCAGTTCGCGCCTTTCACGTTTTTAACTACATCACCCTAAGAGCGGTGCTGGCGACCATGACGGCGCTTGGTATCTCTTGGACGATGGGCCCTTGGGTCATTCAAAAGCTCACCGATTTAAAAGTCGGCCAAGTCGTACGTACTGACGGCGTACAAAGCCATCTCATTAAAGCGGGCACCCCCACCATGGGCGGCACGCTGATTTTACTGGCGATTGGCCTTACCACCCTACTGTGGGGTGATCTGCGCAATAAATACGTTTGGCTCGCACTGATTGTTACGCTAGCCACCGGCGTCATTGGCTTTGTAGATGACTATCGCAAAATTGCCCTAAAAGACCCTAAGGGGATGTCAGCCAAAGCTAAATTATTTTGGCAATCCTTGATCGCCATTGGTGCGGGGGTGTTTCTGGTGCATGCCGGTGGTAGCCTGCCCGCCAATACGGGGTTTGTTGTGCCGTTTTTCAAGCAAATCCTCTACCCATTTGGCGCAGTTGGCTTTTGTGTTTTGACTTACTTTGTCATTGTTGGCACCAGTAATGCGGTGAACTTAACCGATGGTTTAGATGGCTTAGCCATTATGCCAACCGTGCTGATCTCATTTGCCTTTTGCATCTTTGCCTATGTAGCGGGCAATGTGGTTTTTTCCAAATACCTAGGCGTGCCCTTTGTACCCGGCGCGGGTGAGCTGGTCATTTTCTGTGCCTCTATGGCTGGAGCGGGCTTAGGATTTTTATGGTTTAACGCCTACCCAGCCGAAGTATTTATGGGTGACGTTGGCGCACTAGCTCTGGGCGCTGGCCTTGGTATTGTGGCGGTGATTGTGCGCCAAGAAATCGTTTTGCTGATTATGGGTGGCGTATTTGTAATGGAAGCGCTGTCCGTAATGATTCAAGTGGCCAGCTTTAAGCTGCGCGGCAAACGGGTATTTAGAATGGCCCCAATCCACCACCATTACGAATTAAAAGGCTGGAAAGAAACGCAAGTCGTCGTGCGCTTCTGGATTATCACCATGCTGCTGGTATTAGCAGGTTTAGCCACGCTGAAGCTGCGTTAATTATTGAAAGACAAACCTAGGTCTTAAACCACAGAGAAAAAGGAGAACACAGAGGGCCACGGAGAAAAGCAAGAGAATCACAGCTGCATTTCTCCGTTCTAAAGGTTTTCTCCGTGTTCTCTGTGCCCTCCGTGGTTCAAGATTTGGGTTTTAGCTTTGCTTGTAGACATTGAAGAGAAAAAAATGAATTACCAAGGCAAACATTGCATCGTTGTAGGTTTAGGCGAATCGGGGTTTTCTGCTGCTAAGTGGCTGGCAGCTCAAGGCGCGCGCGTCACCGTCTGCGATACCCGCAGCACCCCGCCTAATCTAGAGCAATTGCATTCTGCCCATAGCCAGATCGAACTACGCCTTGGCGCGTTCAGCGATGCTACTTTTGTCGATGCCGATACTCTGATTATTAGCCCTGGTGTGCCGCTGGCAACCCCCGCGATTGCAGCCGCGGTAGCGCGTGGTGTGCCAGCGATTGGCGATGTGGAATTATTTGCTCAGGCCGTTGCTAGCTCCAAAGCCAAAGTGATTGCAATTACCGGCTCAAATGGTAAATCCACCGTCACCAGCATGGTGGGTGCGATGTGCAGCGCAGCGGGCTTAAACACCGTGATGGCGGGCAATATTGGCCTACCGGTACTGGATGCGCTAAGCCAGCATTCTAATGCCGATGTGTTTGTTTTAGAGCTTTCCAGTTTTCAGCTAGAAACCACCAGCTCGCTCAATGCACACGCCGCAGCGGTGCTTAATATCAGCGAAGATCATTTAGACCGTTATAAAAATCTGGCGCATTACGCCGCCACCAAAGCCGGTATTTTTGCGGGCACAGGTGTAATGGTACTCAACCGAGAAGACGCCTTCTGCCGTGATATGAGCCTTCCTGATCGCCAAGTGGTGTGGTTTGGCGCTGATGCACCCAAAGCCGCCGAGTATGGCTTAAGCAGTGATGACTTTACTCTAAGCTACGGCGATGAAGCACTCATGAAGGCCGCTGATTTACCCGTGGCAGGCTTGCATAACGCGGTGAATGCCTTATCAGCCATCGCACTATGCCGTGCCATTGGCGTAGCAACGGCCCCGATGCTGGCAGCACTAAAATCATTTTCTGGCCTTGCCCACCGCGTAGAGTTTATTGCCACCATAAACGGCGTGAGCTACTACGACGATTCCAAAGGCACCAATGTGGGCGCTACAGAAGCAGCGCTTAAAGGCATGACTCGTCCCGTGGTATTGATTGCCGGTGGCGATGGCAAGGGGCAAGATTTCCGCCCATTGAAAGCTGCTTGCGAGCGCATCTGCCGTGCCGTCATTTTGATTGGCCGTGACGCGTCCATTTTAGCCGAAGCCTTAAATGAAGCCCAATCACAGTTTGTGGATTTCGATAACGAACACCTACTGCCCATCTTGCAATTACCCACCATGGAAATGGCGGTGCAGTTTGCCAGCAATTTTGCCGAAAATGGCGACGTAATCCTGCTATCCCCTGCTTGCGCCAGCTTAGATATGTACCGCAACTATCATCACCGTGCGGAAGTATTTATTGCTGCAGTGAAAGGATTAGAAAGCTAATGCGTCAGCTATTCTCACAAACCGCTATTCGGGTACGCCCAACGATGCTTCTTAGGGATCAAATCCCTGCTAATCCTCTTTGCCTCTTTAAAGGTTGGAGGGACTGATGCGTCAGCTATTCTCACAAGCCATTAAGCGGCTACGCCCCAGTATGAGCGCCTACGATCAGGCGCTGTTCTGGTGCATTACCCTGCTGCTGACCATTGGTTTAGTGATGGTGTATTCCTCATCGATTGCGATGGCCGAGGTAGATAAAGACACGGGCTTTCGCTCGAATTACTTCCTGATTCGCCATATGGTTTTCTTGGCAATAGGCATTGCTGCGGCGTTTATTTCGTTTTCTATCTCGACTAAAACTTGGCAGCAATACTCACCGATGCTGTTTATGTTTGGCATCATCTTACTGATTTTGGTACTGGTTCCGCATATTGGTAAAGAAGTCAACGGTAGCCGCCGCTGGCTCTCTTTAGTGGTGATTAATTTGCAGCCATCCGAGCTGATGAAGCTATTTGTTGTACTCTACGCCGCCGATTACACCGTGCGTAAAGCCATCAATATGAATGGCTCATTTTTAGAAAGCGTCACCAAAGTGCTGTTACCGATGTTTATGGTGATGGTGGTGGTAGGGGCTTTATTACTGCTAGAGCCAGACTTTGGCGCGTTTACCGTGATTACCGCCATCGCCATGGGTGCACTGTTTTTAGGTGGCTTTAACTGGAAGCTATTTGCTGGCCTATTTATCTTTTTGGGCGTG
Organism: Iodobacter sp.; assembly: GCF_025352645.1. GTDB lineage: Bacteria > Pseudomonadota > Gammaproteobacteria > Burkholderiales > Chitinibacteraceae > Iodobacter. The sequence goes on from NZ_JANXSO010000138.1 coordinate 25,518, forward strand.
GCCTTTGTGGGCTTGGTCGTAAGCTCGCCTTACCGCATGCAGCGTGTTTTAGGCTTTTTAGACCCGTGGAAAGACCCGTACGGCAAGGGCTATCAGCTTAGTCACTCCTTGATTGCTTTTGGCCGTGGAGAATGGAGCGGCGTGGGGCTAGGTGCCAGCGTAGAAAAACTCTCTTACTTACCCGAGGCACATACCGACTTTTTGATGGCGATTATTGCCGAAGAGTTTGGCTTTATGGGCGTTGCCGTGGTGATTTTACTGTTTTCATTTTTGATTTTCCGCGCCTTTATGATCGGCGTACAAGCCGCCAAATTAGAGCGCCACTGGCAAGCGCTAGCCGCGCAAGGCGTAGGGATTTGGATGGGTGTACAGGCATTTATCAATATTGGCGTAAATATGGGGCTGATGCCCACTAAGGGCCTCACCCTGCCACTACTGTCTTTCGGTGGCTCGGGCATTGTGGCTAATTTAATCGCACTGGGTGTATTAATGCGCATTGATTATGAAAGCCGTCAGCTGATTAGAGGCTATCGATCATGAGCAAACGAACCCTTATGGTGATGGCAGGTGGCACTGGCGGGCATATTTTCCCCGCCCTAGCGGTAGCCAATGAGCTAAAAGAGCGCGGCTGGAAGATCATCTGGCTGGGCGCGGCTGGGCGTATGGAAACACGCATCGTGCCGGAACACGGCATTGAGTTAATCACGCTCAAAATTGATGGCGTACGCGGCAAAGGCCTCTTAAAAAAACTAAGCCTACCGTGGGTGCAGCTTAAAGCCCTATGCGGCGCGTTTAAAGCGATTTTTGAACACAGGCCCGATGTCGCCATTGGCTTTGGTGGCTTTACAGGCTTTGCTGGTGGAATCGCCATGCGCCTACTGTGGCTGCCACTGGTCATACATGAACAAAACTCCGTAGCGGGACTCACCAATAAAGTGCTTTCAAAAATAGCCAACCGCGTGCTGTTTGCTTTTCCAAGCGCTTTTCCTAGCATTGATGGCTGCATTGGCAACCCAGTTAGGGATGAGATCAAAGCCATGCCCGCCCCAGCGGAACGATTTGCTGGTCGCACTGGCCCGCTCAAGTTACTCGTGGTTGGTGGCAGCCTAGGCGCACAAGTGTTTAACGAAGAAGTACCCAAAGCATTGGCGCTCTTGCCCGAAGCCAGCCGCCCACAGGTGATTCACCAAGCAGGCGAAAAGCATATTGAAGCGTTGCGCGCCAATTATGCCAAAGCAGGCGTTAGCGCCGATTGTGTGGCTTTTATTAGCGATATGGCCAACGCCTATGGCGATGCCGATTTAGTCTTGTGCCGTGCCGGAGCACTCACCGTGGCCGAGCTGGCTTGTATGGGCGTGGCCTCGGTACTGGTGCCTTTTCCACATGCGGTAGACGATCACCAAACCGGCAATGCACGTTATTTAAGCGAAAACGGTGCTGGCCATTTATTGCCTCAAACCCAATTTAACGCAGCCGCTTTTGCAGTACTACTTAGCCAGACCAGCCGCGAAGGCTGCTTAAACATTGCGACACAGGCTAGAACACTAGCCAAACCGGATGCCACCTTAAGTGTTGTGGCTGTAATAGAAGAATTAGCTAAGTGACATCATGATGAAACATAAAGTTAAACGTATCCATTTTGTAGGCATAGGCGGAGTCGGCATGAGCGGCATCGCTGAGGTGCTGCTTAATCTTGGTTTTGAGATCAGTGGTAGCGATCTTGGCAGCAATGCCACCACTCAGCGCCTAGCCGCTGCCGGTGCGCAAGTACACTTGGGCCACTCAGCAGAGTATGTTGCCAATAGCGACGTTGTAGTGATTTCTAGCGCGGTAAAAGACGATAACGCTGAAGTGATCGAAGCGCGTAGCCGCAAGATTCCCGTCGTGCCACGCGCCCAAATGCTGGCCGAGCTGATGCGTCTGAAACAAGGCATCGCTATCGCTGGCACCCACGGTAAAACCACCACCACCAGCCTGACGGCCTCTATTTTAGAAGCAGCCGGGTTAGATCCTACTTTTGTAATTGGCGGCAAATTACACGCCGCAGGCAGCAATGCACGTTTAGGCCATGGCGACTTTTTAGTGGCCGAGGCCGATGAAAGCGATGCGTCTTTCCTGCTCCTCACCCCTGTGATTTCGGTGGTGACCAATATCGACCAAGACCATATGGATACCTATGGCCATGATTTTAATAATTTAAAGAAGGCCTTTATCACCTTCTTGCAGCACCTACCCTTCTATGGCCGCGCCGTACTGTGCATTGATGACCCTTATGTGCGCGAGATTTTGCCACAGGTCACCAGCCCAATTACCAGCTATGGCGTTAGCCCAGATGCCATGCTGCGCGCCGAGAATATCGTCGCCCTTGATGGCAAGATGCAATTTGATGCGGTATGGGAAAACGGCGAATCACGCCGCCTAGCCATCACACTCAATATGCCCGGCATGCACAATGTACTGAACGCACTCGCCGCGATTGCAGTCAGCATTGAAGTGGGCGCAGATGAAGCCGCTATTCAATCGGCGCTGGCAGGCTTTGAAGGTGTTGGTCGCCGCTTCCAGCGTTACGGTGATATCGCCTTAGCAGCCGGTGGCAGCTTTACCTTGGTAGACGATTACGGCCACCACCCAGTTGAAATGGCAGCCACCATTGCTGCTGCGCGAGGCGCGTTTCCAGGTCGGCGTTTAGTGCTGGCTTTCCAGCCGCACCGCTACAGCCGCACCCGCGATTGCTTTGAAGATTTCGTACAAGTGTTATCCACGGTAGATGGCTTATTGCTGGCCGAAGTGTATGCCGCAGGTGAAGCGCCAATTGTGGCTGCAGACAGCCGGAGCCTAGCACGCGCCGTACGTATTGTTGGCAAAGTAGAACCCCAATTTGTAGCAGACATCAGTGAAATGCCCGCAGCCATGATGGCCGCAGCCAAAGACGGCGATGTGATCATCACCATGGGCGCAGGCACGATAGGCGGTGTACCAGGCAAGGTGGCTGCAATTTAAATCACAAAAACCAGATCTTTAACCACGGAGAAAAAGGAGAACACGGAGGGCCACGGAGAAAAGCAAAAAATGCTTCATCTTCATTTTTATCAGGTTTTCTCCGTGAAATTCCGTGTTCTCTGTGCCCTCCGTGGTTCAAGATTTAGGTTTGGAATTTGTAGGGTGGGCATTGTGCCCACGCGAAAAACAACAGCTGGATTGAGTAAGCAAAATGAATAAATACGGAAAAGTAGCCGTGGTAATGGGGGGCACTTCAGCAGAGCGTGAAGTGTCTTTAATGAGCGGTGCAGGTGTTTTAGGTGCTCTGCTGGCGCGCGGCGTGGATGCGTATGCTTTCGATCCAGCCGAAAAACCGCTGACCGCTTTAACGACAGAAAAATTTGACCGTGCTTTTCTAATTTTGCACGGCCCATTTGGTGAAGATGGCACATTGCAAGGTGCATTAGATGTAATAGGCATGCCATATACTGGCTGTGGTGTATTGGCCTCAGCGCTGGGTATGGATAAGCTGCGCAGCAAGCTGATTTGGCAAGCACTGGGGTTGCCTATTCCTGCCTTTGAAATTCTTACTCCAGCAAGCGATTTTGCTGCGGTTGAGCAAAAGCTTGGCCTACCGCTATTTGTAAAGCCTGCTTGCGAAGGCTCTAGTATTGGCGTGAGTAAAGTAAAAAATGCCGGAGATCTTGCCGCTGCGTTTGCAGAAGCTTACAAATATGACAAGATTGTGATTGCAGAACAGTTCATAGGTGGGGGAGAATACACCGCAGCTGTGCTGGGAGACCAAGTACTGTCGTTTGTAAAAATTGAGCCTGCTACTGAATTCTACGATTACGAAGCCAAATATATCCGCAATGATACGGTTTATCGCTGTCCTGCCGGTTTGTCCTCTGAACTCAATGAAAAAATCGCTGGCTACGTCAAGAAAGCCTTTTGGGCACTTGGCGGCAGCGGCTGGGCGCGTATTGATTTTTTAATGGACGAAGCAGGAAATCCCTATTTATTAGAAGCCAATACCGCGCCGGGTATGACCAGCCATAGCTTATTTCCTATGGCGGCTAAAGACGCGGGTTTGAGCTATGAGGATTTAGTTTTGCAAGTATTAGACAGCACGCTGGAATAAGAAACTTGATTTTATTTAACCATTTCAGCCAATTAATAAACGCCATTACGATGAGGCTAGCCCATGTGGGATAAACCTCAGCTATTAATGTGGTTTGCCAATTTGCTGACGGCTCTGGCTCTATTGCTTTTATTTTATGCTTTGCTGTTTTTGACTGTGCATTCGCCTTTGTTTCCGATTAAGCGAATCAAAGTTGATGGTGATTTAGTTCACGTAACCCGTGAGCAATTGCAATACGTGATTAAACACGAGCTAAAAGGAACATTTTTTACTCTGGATCTAGATAAAACCCGCGTAGCTTTTGAAAAGCTACCTTGGGTAAGGCAAGTAACGGTACGCCGCCATTGGCCAGATCGAGTAGAAGTAAATATAGAAGAGCATAAAGCTATGGCGCGTTGGGGCTCAGTTGGATTGCTAAATAGCTATGGCGAACGCTTTGATGCAGCTTCAAATGATCAATTACCGACTTTAGAAGGGCCAGATGGCACAGAAAAAATCATGATTGATGGCTTTGTAGAGTTACATAAAACGCTGTTGCCGCTGGGTAAAAAAGCCACTCATGTTTGGCTATCGGCAAGGCGGGCATGGCGATTTGAGCTAGATCATCAGCTCACCATTGAAGTAGGCAGAGATGAGCCAGTAGCAAGGACCGCGCGTTTTGTAACCGCTTACCCTTACTCCTTGGGCCGATTAAAACAGCCTTTTGAATATGTCGATTTACGCTATCCAAATGGCTTTGCAGTACGTTTACCAGATTTCAAACCAGCAGCAGCAAAGCCGGAAAATGCAAAAGAAGCCGCTTTAGCGCATTAAATGGCACTTTGTAATGGATATAAATTTGTAGCTTGGTGCTAAACATACGAAGCCCAAGCTACACCGATTCAAATTTTTATATCAAACGATAAAGCAATACCAAACATTCAGCGGCATCAGCTTAATAAAGCGCCGTTTTTTAAGAAATAAGCATTCGTAAAAAGGTTGTCAGATGACCAGGGATAGCAAAAACCTCATCGTCGGGCTAGATATCGGCACATCCAAAGTGGTGGCCGTGGTTGCCGAGATCAAGGAAGACGGCTCACTCAATGTAGTTGGCCTAGGCTCGGCTGCCTCACGCGGTCTTAAGCGTGGTGTGGTGGTTGACATTGAAAAAACCGTTGCCGCCATCCAATCCGCGCTGGGTGAAGCCGAACTCATGGCCGATTGCAAGATCCGCGAGGTGATTACTGGCATCGCGGGCAGCCATATAAAGAGTATTAACTCTGATGGCATGGTGGCAATTAAAGATAAAGAAGTGACCAGTGCCGATGTAGACCGCGTGATTGAAACCGCTAGCGCAGTGAATATCCCAACCGACCACCAAGTGCTGCATATCTTGGCGCAGGAATACATGATTGACGGCCAAGAAGGCGTTAAAGAGCCACTAGGTATGTCGGGTGTGCGCTTACATGTGAATGTGCATATCGTCAGCGGTGCGGTCAGTGCGGTACAAAACATCACCAAATGCGTGCGTCGCTGCGGTTTAGAGATCGAAGAAGTGGTGTTACAGCCTTTGGCCTCCGCTTACTCGGTGCTCACCGAAGATGAAAAAGACCTCGGCGTTTGCTTGGTTGATATTGGCGGTGGCACCACCGATTTGGCGATCTTTATTGGTGGCGCAATCCGCCATACCGCCGTCATCCCTATTGCTGGCGACCAAGTCACCAACGATATCGCCATGGCGCTACGTACCCCCACGTCTGAAGCCGAGACCATCAAGTTGCAACATGGCGTAGCGCTGCGCCATATGAGCGATCCAGCGCAAATGATAGAAGTACCGGGCGTAGGTGAGCGCGGTGCGCGGCAGATGAGCCGTCATACCTTGGCTGAAGTGATTGAGCCACGAATTGAAGAGCTGTATGGCTTGGTTCAACAAGAACTACGCCGCTCTGGTTTTGAAGGCCGCCTATCCAGCGGCATCGTCATTACCGGAGGGGCAGCCATGATGCCTGGCATGGTGGAGCTAGGCGAAGAGATTTTCCATATGCCGCTACGAATGGGTACGCCAAAGTATGTTGGCGGCCTAGCCGAAGTGGTGAAAAACCCACGTTATTCCACCGCGGTGGGTTTATTACTGATCGCACGCGAACAACTACAAAAGAACCCCGTACATCGGGGCAAAGATGGCTCCATGGGGGATATTTTTGGCCGTATGAAGTCTTGGTTTCAAAACACATTCTGATCTATTTGGGTAAGTATCAGCGGTTGTTGGTAAACACCACAGCCGCTTAAATCGGGCAACGCAAGGAGAGCAACATGGCTTTAACTTTCGAAGTGCAAGAAGTTGCACATCACGTCAATATTAAAGTGATTGGTGTAGGCGGCGCAGGCTGCAATGCCATCAACAATATGATCGAGCACGCATTAAGTGGGGTGCAGTTTATTGCTGCCAACACCGATGCACAGGTGCTTAAATTATCTAAAGCCACCGATGTTGTGCAATTGGGCACTACGGGCTTTGGCGCAGGTTGCGATCCTGAAGTGGCCCGCGAAGCCGCTGAAGTGGATCGTGAACGCATTGGCGAGCTGATCAGCGGTGCCAATCTGCTGTTTATCACCGCAGGTATGGGTGGTGGTACAGGTACGGGTGCATCCCCAGTGATTGCGCAAATTGCCCGCGAAAAAGGCATCTTTACCGTTGGCGTAGTCACCAAGCCAGGTCTTGACGAAGGCTCCCGCCAGAAAGTGGCCCAAGCGGGCATCGACGAGCTAAGCCGTCATGTAGATTCGCTGATTATTGTTTCTAACCAAAAGTTAGAAGAAGTGCTGGGCGAAGACGTAACCGTTGACGAAGCCTTCCGCGCTGCCGACGATGTGCTGCGCAATGCAGTGGCCTCTATCGTAGAAATCATTCAATACCCAGGCCTAATCAACGTTGACTTTGCCGACGTAAAAACCGTAATGCAAGAAAAAGGCATGGCGATGATGGGCTCGGCCTTCGCTGCTGGCGAAAACCGCTCTATCCGCGCTACCGAAGAAGCAATCAGCTGCCCATTGCTAGACAACATTAACTTCAAGGGTGCGCGTGGTGTGCTGCTGAATATCAGCGCCAGCCGTGCCAGCCTGAAGAAAAGCGAAATCACCCGCGCTCGTGAAATCATCCAATCACACGTAGCAGAAGATGCCATGGTAAAACACGGTGTGGTTTACGACGAAAGCTTGGGTGAGCAGATCCGTATCACCATTATCGCTACCGGCATGGGCAACACCAGCAAGCCACAGCTTTCTGTAGTGCCAACACCGCAGTTAAAAACTGGCACCGATAACCACTCAAGCGGCGAGCCAAACTGGAGCGAATACGATTTGCCACCCGGCTTTCGCCCTAGCGCACGCAACGCACGCGGCAATGCTGATGTGGCTACAACTAGCCGTAACAGCACATCAAATGTTGATATGGATATTCCAGCGTTTTTACGTCGTCAAGCAGATTAATGGCGCATGGGAGCGGCTCATAAAGCATCTTCCACGAAATACACAAGCAGCACGCAAGCCATGCTGTATCGCCCAGAATGGATAAATAGCCCCAAAGCCATTTTTGTGCCTTCCGTGTTTTTCGTGGACTATGGTTTTTTTCGTCATACCGTGAACTACGGCAAAGGATTTTAAGGAAAGGCCTATCGGCACGATTGAAAAGATCAAAACCAGCACAAACCCAGTGCTGGTAAGATTGCGGCCTGCCGATTAACGAGACCAATATGTTCCAACAACGCACTCTGAAAACGACAATCCGCGCCGTTGGCGTGGGCCTGCACTCTGGCGAGCGTGTCACCCTCGTCTTAAAACCGGCCCCGATCAATAGCGGGATCGTCTTTCAACGCGTCGATTTGCCCGAGTCGACGCCATTCAGAGTAACGCCCGCGCTGGTTAATGACACGCGGCTCTCCTCCACGCTCGTCAAAGACGGTGTACGTGTTGGAACAATTGAGCACATCATGTCGGCATTTGCGGGGCTAGGCATCGACAACGTAATTGTTGAAGTTGACGCCCCGGAAATGCCGATTATGGATGGATCGGCAGCGCCTTTTATCTATTTACTGCAATCAGCAGGCATCGTGGATCAACACGCGGCCAAACAATTTGTGCGCGTGCTGAAACCGATTGAAGTGATTGAAGGCGATAAATGGGTAAGGCTACTGCCCCACGAAGGCTATAAAGTGGCACTCACCATCGACTTTGCTCACCCCGCCTTTAAAAAATCCGCCCAAACCATCAAGATTGATTTTGCTAACACCAATTACGTCAGCGAAATCGCCCGCGCCCGCACCTTTGGCTTTATCCACGAAGTAGAATACCTGCGCATGAACGGCCTAGCCCGTGGCGGCAGTATGGATAACGCAATTGTGATTGACGAATACCGCGTACTGAACGACGGCGGCCTGCGCTTTGAAGACGAATTTGTGCGTCACAAAGTCTTAGATTTAATCGGTGATTTATACATCCTAGGCCGCCCACTGATCGCCGCCTTTGAAGGCTATAAATCCGGCCACGCCATGAATAACAAACTACTGCGCGCCCTGCTGGAAGACGCTAGCAACTACGAAATTGTTAGCTTTAACGAGCGCGACAAAGTCCCCAGCTCCTTCCACGATCTACCGGCCTTAGGAATCTGATGTTTATCGTGCTACGCCTGCTATTTGTCATAGCCGTTCTAGGCATCGCCTACTGTGCGTTCAAATACCAGCGCAGCCAAGATCCAAGCTGGCTACGCATCATTAAATGGATTCTGTATTCCACACTGGGTTTGCTGGTGATCTTTTTTGTGGGACTGGTGATAGAGCGGCTAGGGGTGGGTTGAGCTGAAGATTGTTGGACAAGTTTGATTTATTAACCCGCGCATGCTGCTGATAATTGGGTATTCCTATCATTACCACTAGAGAATGACGGGTTACGCCTACGACTAATCCGCCCTACAAAACAGGCTAAAGCACTAAAGAAAAAACTAACGAAGAAAAACAAAACTCTAACTAACCCAGCCTGATTTAAATACTGCAACCGAGATAAAAATAGATGAAGAAAGTAATCCGAATAGGTGACCCAACCAGTGACGGCGGCACCGTTGTAAGCGGTTCGCCCTACCGTGTTTTATACGGCAAAAATGTAGCGCGTATGGGCGATATAGTGTCTTGCCCAAAAAATGGCCATACTAATTGCGTCATCATTGAAGGTGATCCATCTTGGCTGGTAGACGGTAAGCCCGTCGCACTGGAGGGCCATTTAACCAGCTGTGGCGCGGTGCTATTTTCTACCCTGAAAGAGGTTGAAGTGGAAGTACAAGTGTCCCCCAGCGCCGTTGTAGAGGGGGCAAAAGCCGCCATAGCGGCCACGGCGGCAACTATCGCCGCCAAAGCACTGGCACCCTACGACGAACAAACCAAGCTGGTTTCTGGCCTAATAGAAGGCGTCCCCTACTTTATCGAGACGAAAGACGGCCAAATCATCTCCGGCCGCATTGGCGCAGATGGAAAGCTCCCCCGCATCGACACCAAAGACGAAAGCGAATATTCAATACTTTGGGGCGATGAAGCACTTGAAAAGATGGGGGAGAAATGAGTCAGAAACTCGTCCAACAAGCCAAAGTAAAAACCAACCTCACCAAGGGTTCTATCTGCTCAATCGACGTTCAAGCAGTCACATTCAAGAGCCTATGGGACAACTACGTCACAGGATCCCCTTACGACGACCCAAGCAAAACGCATTCAAACCAATGTGCTATCCGAATGAGTGCGACTTTGCACAAAGTCGGCGTGGAAATGAAGTCATTTTCACAGAAAACAGTCAAGCCAGAAGCCGGAAAAGAAAGTATTGGCCGCATCCTGCTTAATGGAAAAGCCACATCCACCCGCGCCGATGAAATGGCATCTTGGCTAAAACAACAACCATTTTGCGGATTACCCAAAGAACCAGAAAACATAACCGGCAAAGATTGGGAATCAAAAGTCAAAGACCGGACAGGAATTATTTTTTTCGGAGGATATTGGACTAGAGAAGGTGAAGAAGGTGCAGGTGCCAGCGGAGGACATATCGACTTGTGGAATGGATCTCGTCTTACAAATAACGGAACACTTGGAACAGTAGAAACATTTATGCGCTTTAGGCTAGGAATTCACCGACCATGGCCCCGCGTCTACTCAGACCTACGTGCGTCAAAAACGATTCTATTTTTCGAGATAAAATGATGCGTCGAGTCCTCATATTCATCATCGGTGCGGCAATAGGCTACTTGTTTGACATACTGCCATTCATTGTGGAGGCCACATTCAAACTTACGCTATGCGTTGAATCATGCCCAAGCTGGTTTAGATTAAGTTCACTAATAATCTACCTCATCATGCCAATACTATGGGGAGTATTAGCCGTTATCTGGTTTGGAAATGCATCCAGCCCCTCAATAAGCAAACAAAAGATAGCCATCGCTCTAGCCATATCTATAGTGCTAATGCTCCTAATCACATGGTACGCGTATGCATACCAAATGAGGCTCATATAGAGCACATAAGAAGAGCACCAAGGTTGTAGACGATAGCTTGCTGGACTGAATACGGCGTGCGCTTCGCGTTATTAACGCTCTACAACATCAGGTTAATTTCACCTTATGACCTTCTACAAATCAGAAAGTATTTCTCCCCCAACATCATGAAGCGCCTCGTAATAACACTATTAAGTGCTCTATTTGGGGCACTATTAATGACTACCATTTGCTGGGGAGCACTATATCTCTATGGCACCTTGTATTTAAAAGGATATGGGAGCTTCTTTGATACAAATCCTGCCGCAGCAAATATATTTTTCATGACATGGGGTGGGCTATCAATAGCATCGGGCATCGTGTGTGCATACTTTACACAGCGATGGCTTAAGAAACGCCAAAAAAACATACTATGGCTCAAATGAAACCCAAAATTGCACTGCTTTTTCTCTCAATCTTAAGCCTTATCTGTGGTTGCATAGCAGGATTACTCCGCACAACATTCATTATCAATTGCGGGGAAACTTGCCCTGACGAGCCTTTTACTTACGCTCTTTACGGAGCCATAGCGCTACCCTTTATTGGCTATTTCATATTGAGAAAAGCATGGGATAAAAAGCTACGCTTTGTATTAGTAGCCATTGGCTTATCAATAGCCATCGTACTCCCCGCTCTTTTTTGGTATGGGCACGAACTACATACGAGATACAAAGCGTTATACAAACAAACTCCCACTACCGATCTCGAATACAGTCAAATGATAATTGCAGAAAAACCACTCCTCGCCATAAATATTGCAGAAGGCGAACGATGTGCAATGGGTTCCACTTTCTGCGAAGACACACCTCGAACAATATCGGCACATTGTCGTAACGGTGTAGTTCAAATAACAGAAAAGTACTGGGCCTCATTCAAACGATTACCGGCAGAAGACTTACGCGGACTAATACCTGACGATAGCTATAAAGACTTCCCTAAAAACATTTGCACTAAATAAAACCATATGATTAAGCGCAACGTAATCACAATATTAAGCGCTCTATTAGGGGGTCTTGTAATGACGGTTATCTGTTGGGGAGCCTTGTATCTCTATGGAACCTTGTATCTAAAAGGGCATGGAAGCCTTTTTGATACAAACCCTAGTGCAGCTAATCTATTTTTCATGACTTGGGGAGGTCTATCGATAGCATCAGGCATAGCCTGCGCATACATTACGCAACAGAAGCATAAAAAAAAAGCAAAGGAAGATATTTTTCGCGTACGCGAAAAATGAGCACTTGCCACTGTTTGGCTAAGATTGCCCAAATCCTCGAAAAGGTAAAATTAGCCACTTAGAAAACAGATAAGAATCAGGAAGGAATCAAAAAGGAAGCAAAAGACTTTCTAAAGAAAGATTTAGCCACTGTTGAAAGAACCGTTAATTTAAAAATAAAAGTTCCTCTTTATCAATATGAATATGATGCACTAATTGATCTAGCATTCAATGCAGGCACAGGTAATGGTTTTACTAAGCTTGCAAAAAAAGTAAATAAAGGTGACTACTCAAAAGTACCTGAATTTATAAAAACATATAGAACCGGTGGCGGAAACAAAAAAAGAAGAGCCTCCCAAGCGAATTTATTTGGAAATGGAGAATACAATGCAAGTCATTAAATATACCATGCTTATGGTTTTATTATATGCAGGTTCAGCAATGGCATCAGAAAATATAGAATGCCTAAAACACTTAGGTGCCGGGATGTCAGATATATCCTGCTATCACGAATTAACGGAGCAAGAAAACAGAAACAACGATGCTATTATAATAGAGGTATTAAAAACAATGCCAAAAAATAGCAAGATTAAAGATATTTTTAGAAAAAATACCAGCTCAACCAAAACTAATACAATGGAATTTTGTAATATAAAACGCTTAGCTGCAGATAGTTGGAAGAAGGAAAAATCTGACCATATGTCAGAACATAAATATACGGACGTTATATATTATGAATGCCTATATAAACTAACAAAGAAAACAGGCGAAAACTTAGCATCATTGATAGATGAATACAAAAAAGAAAATTGAATATAAATAAAGCGGCATCATAGCTGGCTACTGGGTAACAGGCTTAGCCGTATCAACACTTTGTGGCCCTGCTGCTCCGATGTGTGCCGTTGCCGTAATTCTTGCTGGTTCATTTGCAGGTGGATATGCCGCAGGAGAAGCTATAGATTCCCTTGATGAAGAACTAGAGGAGTTTACACAATGGAAGATGAAATAAGAGAAAAAATATGGATTATAATGTCAGATGTTTTTGTTGATATAGAAATTGACTATAAATCAATAGCTGAAAATTTAAAATTAAATGCACAAGACATCAGTAACGATCAGTTAAAAATTATATTTTGCAATGAAGTTGCCCCGTATTGCGCTCCAAATATGATGGCAGTTATCCCACCTATATGGACTGGTTTTGCACCAGAATCTTTAATAAAAGGAATAAAAGAAAGCAATGAAAAATACAAAACTTCAATATACGCAATGATAAAGTTAGACATTTTTAAATTATTTAATAAATCATATATAAATGAAGAATGGGGGAATTTAGAAAAATATTTATAATAAATACTGACAAATGAGATTCTTAATAATTACTAAGAATCTCATTTGAATATTTCAAAGCACAGGAGATTTGTAATGAGGAACAAGGAAGCCCTCTACATCATCACCTTCACGAAGAATAAAACGAATTCCATAATGCAAACTATCCGTAATAATATCGCCATTGCTAAGATGACTACCCACTAAAGCATGGGAAGAACCATCACCAAACGAACATGCAACACCAGCCCCAGAAATAATTGTCGCCACAGAACCATCCGGATATTCAACTACATCACCTGTCCGAGCAATTGAACAACCATTCAATAAAAAATCAAAACCGTTTTCTTTAACCACGCCCCCTCTTGCAGTTCTACTACCAACCGTAGCACCCGAATAACAAGCCTTAATAGGAAGCGCCTCAACACGCGCCATCTCATCAAGAAGAGCCTGAATCTCAGGGCGACAATGTTCAGGAACAAGACTCATATCTAAATCCATAAGATAACCTTTCGCAAAAAAACCAAAACAGCATTCTAACGACAGCCAGAAAGATTACACAACAGCAATTATCACATAAGAAAAAAGAAAGTAAGAGAAGATCAAAAAAGTATCAAAAGCCCCCCCCGATTCGGGCGGTTACTTAGCATGGTTATTTGGACACCCAATTCAGGATTAAAACACTAAGGCTACTGCATCACCACTCGCCGTATTTTCTGCGCGGTGTAGCTCAGGCTTGCCAGCAAAATCACGATGCAAACCAATATGGGGATCAGCACTTCTGCAAGGCTCAAGGTTTCGCCATTCAGTATTTTGATAATCAGCTGGTTTTGCGCCAAGAGCGGCGTCCAAGAAAACCATACGGGATCAGCCCCCTGTTTTAACATGCCAATCACCAAAGCCAGCGGTGCAAGTAGCATCAACATCGAGTTTCTGGCCTGCGCTTCCTTGTGGCTTTTACCATTAATCGCCACGGCGATTTGCAGGGCGGCAATCGCTAGCGCCAGCGGGCATAGCACGGCCAAAAATACAAAAGCGTCTTTGATTGAGAATTGAAAAGCAATTTTTAATACTTCGTTTTTAATTAAAAATAGCGAGGGAAAAATACTCATCACATTAAAAAACAATACGCAAACCGTGAGCGTGCCCACCGCCGCCCATTTGCCCAGAGCAAAATGCCAGCTCGATACAGGATTCATCATTAAGGGTTCTAAAGAGCCACGCTCCCGCTCCCCTGCCGAAGTATCAATCGCCGCATACATGCCCACGCCTAATAGCGTCATGATAAACATAAAGGGCAGCATTTCTTTTAAGCCAGCACTCTGCTGATTTTGTGCGCGGCTTAAATGGCGCTCTTCTACTTTTAATACCGCCAACACTTCTGCCGATACACCGCGCAATGCCAGATTTAATCCAGCCCTTTCTTGCATAAAGCCCTGCAATAATAGTTTCACCGGCCGCACACCCATTTGGGAATCTTTATTGGCTAGATCGCTGATAATTTCTACCTTTGGTGCAATACCTTGGGCAAACTGGCTGGCAAAGTCTTTAGATAAAAACAGTACTGGCTCGGTGTATTCCTTGCTATGCAATTTTTGGGCGTAATCAGCTGAGGCAGGTTTAATTTCAAAGCCTTGGCGCTGAATATAATTCACCAGCTCCGGCGCGTATTCAGCGCCTAGTACGCGAATAAAGCGTTTCTCATTTTGCTCATCCATTCTGGAATAAGCTTCAGAGCTGATAAATAAAAAAAACGGCATGCCCATTAAAGAAGACAAAATCACCACCAGCATCGTGCGCTTGTCTCTTAATGAATCAACCCATTCTTTTTTAAATATTTCCCAAATCATCATGCGCTCATTTCCAGTTTATTTTGTATTTAAAACCCAAGTCTTAAACCACGGAGCTTGGAAGAACACGGTAAACCAACATATAGAATGATTTTATCCGTGGTACTCCGTGTTCTCTGTGATTCAAGATTTGGGTTTTGCTCGCGCACCTAAGCAGTCATCATTTTTGAATGTTTCACGCAAAAGCCAGTTTCACAAAGGCGTCTTCAAAATTGCTTTCTGCGGCCTGATCTAATAGCTCGGCTACCGTTCCCTGTGCGACGGTTTCGCCACCTGCAACGATCACCACATGATCACAAAGCCGCTCTACTTCTTGCATGATATGGGTCGAGAACAGAATACATTTGCTGCCGCCAGCAGGCGATTTTAGCCATGCCAAAAATTCGCGAAGCGCTCGAGTTGCCAACACATCAAGACCATTTGTGGGCTCGTCCAGAATAATATTTTGCGGATCATGCACCAGCGCCCTTGCCAGTGCCGTTTTCATTTTCTCTCCCTGACTAAAGCCTTCGCAACGCCGCTCCATTAAGGCACGCATATCCAGCGCATCGGCCAGTGCCGTGGCTCGCGCATTGGCCTCATCATGGCTCATGCCGTGCAGCACGCCATAATAAGCAATGTTTTCACGGGCACTCAGCCTTGGGTACAAACCTCGTGCATCAGACAACACCCCCATCCGCGCTTGCGTGGCCTGCTTGCCTGCCTCCACCTGCACGCCATCAACCAGCACCCGCCCGGAATCCGCAGGCAGCAGCGCGGCAATCATGCGCAAAGTGGTGGTCTTGCCCGCGCCATTCGCGCCCAATAAGCCCGTGACCACGCCATCTGCCGCGCGAAAATGAATATCCTTCACGGCCTGCACCACGCTTTTAGAACGACGCGGCCAAGCTGTTTCACGAACAAATTGCTTAGATAGTTGCTCGACAATAATCATAAACTGCCTTTAAAAGACTTCTAAAAACCTAAATTCTGTAGACACAGAGAACACGGAGAAGGGCAAAAACGAGAAAAAACTTCGAGATAAATGAATCCAAAACCATGCCGGATACTTGCTGCGAGTCTGGTTTTACTCCGCCTTTCTCCGTGCGCTCTGTGTTCTCATTTAGCTCTGTGTCTACAGATCTTTTTAAGCTATTTAGGCAAGACCCACACCACAGGCCTTGGGATAGGTTTTACGCAGCTTAAGTCTGTTTTTTGCGCGTCTTCCGCATTTATAAAGCGGTACACCAGATCATCCACGCAGCTTTGCATCAGCATGCCGTGGCCGGATTTGCCCAGCACCACTTGTCTTGCCTTTGCCCCCAAGGCTTGAGCGACGTGGGCCGCGTGGGCGGGAGGCGTCACGGGATCAAGGCCGCCGCTTAATAGCAATACCGGCTGGGGGCTTTTAGGAATGGTGTAAAACGCGGCCGGAACTTCGCCGCGCGGCCAATCGGCACAGACTTTGCGATAGGTTTCAGTGCGAAAACGGCCAAAATCATCCTTCTCCACCGCCAGCGGTAAGCGCGCCGCTTCTTCCGCACACCACACCGAATAATGCATGCCCACCGCAATATTGCCTGGGTTGGGCAATGCCGTCATACCACTCAAAGCCAAGAGTGGATTAAAGCGCCCTGCTTTGGCCTCTGTAATGGCAAACGGCAGGCCCGAGCTATTTAACGGTGAATACAATACCGCCGATACCATGCCCAACACGGTATCGCGGCTCATGTTCACTGTTGCCTCGGTGCTTAAACGAGGATGCTTGAGTGCGGTAGATTTGGGCATACTGGCAAGTAGCTCTCGCCAGTTCTGCGCCAGCTGGGGGTAGGCTTTTTGGCAAGCTGCATCGCGGCTGCAATCGCTAAACAAGCTATCGAGTGATTTTTGTAAATCGCTACCGGACAAGGCGTAATCGGGCGGCACGATGCCATCGAGCACCACGCGCCTTAGCGCTTGCGGATACTGGCGTAAATACTCCAGCCCCACACGCGTGCCATAAGAAACCCCCAACAGATTAATCGCCGGATAGCCCTCGTTTTTGCGCACAGCTTCTAAATCCTGCACGGCAATGGCCGTGGTAAAAAAACGCAGATCGCCATAGGGAAGTTTTTGCAACTGAGCCTTGCAACTTTTAAGCGCTACAATGCCCCATTCAGCATCAGCAATCTTACTTAAATCCTGCGTTTCTGGGCACTCCAGCGGCGCGGAGCGGCCTGTGCCGCGCTGATCTACAAACACTAAATCACGGCGGCGCTGCAATTTATTGAGCGGCCCTTGTGCCCAACTGGCGACATTAATCGCGCTTTGGCCTGGGCCACCCGCCAACATAAACACAGGATCGGCGAGTTTATTACGGTCTTGCGCCTGCAAAACCATATAGTGAATCTGAATTTTTTTGCTAGAAGGATCGCGAGGATTCAGCGGGCGTTCAATTTGCCCGCATTGTACTTCGCTAGCAAAGCCATCAATGTGGCAAGGCTTAGTTGCCGCATGGGCAGAAAAGCTGAATAAGAGGAGGGAGAGGATTAATACTTGCATCGCTATCTTTGTATTAATAAGATTGACGCAAGTATAACCTAGGGCTTGCCTAAAACGTGGCGAGTGGAAATTGAAAAGCCCCTGATCACATAGTGATCAGGGGCTTAGTATTCTTGGTTGCGGGGACAGGACTCGAACCTGTGACCTTCGGGTTATGAGCCCGACGAGCTGCCAACTGCTCCACCCCGCGACAGAGAGGCGGACTATAGCCTGTGTGGCGGCTAGCGTCAATCTTAAATACCCCCTGATTATGTCTCTTGCTCGTTTTTTGTCGTTTGTCTGAGCATATCAAGGTTAATAGAGTTAACTCGTAGGGGCGCTGCTTGCTGCGCCCCTACAGTATATTGCCCTACATGCAATAGATGGCTTTGTTTGAGAAAGAGACATAATTAGGAAATACCTTAAAGAAGGTACGGCTTGCCGTGCCCCTACTTTGCTAGGGTTGCGTTCAATTTATCCACGCTGATCTCATTTTTACCGCCATTGGGCATACCAAACATGGCGGCCATTTCTTGGGCCTGCTCTTGTGTCAGCACCAATAGCTCTATGCGGCGATTGGATGCGGCTTGCGGGTTTTGAGCGTCATAAGGCGCACGATCGGCCATACCGACCACTTGCAGGATATTCTCTACCGGCATGCCGCCTTCTAGTAGCCCCACTCTGGCGGCCATGGCGCGGTTGCTAGATAAGCTCCAATTAGAAAACGCGGCGTAATTGGCATTCTTATATTGCATTGAATCGGTATGCCCAATCACCAAAAGCTGGTGATCGATGTGGGAGAAGATTGCGCCCATTTTGAGCAGTAGGCGGCGAAAGCGCTCACTTGGTACTTGGCTGCCACGCTCAAACATGCCTTGTTTATCGGTGTCGTGCAGCATGATGCGCAGGCCATAGGGCGTGATAATGGTTTGGATATTGTCTGAAAGTCCAGCTTCTTTAAATAGCTGAACAAATGTTTGCGCCAGCTCCTGCATATCACGCGGCGTGTCGTAATGTTTTTTAGGTGAGGCATTATCTGAGTATTGCAAAGAGGCCTGCGCCCCGCCGCCCTGCCCTGGCGTGGTCTGAATCGAGCCAGATTGATTGCTACCCGGCACCGGCTCACGTGCAATTAAACTGCCCTGAGGATTGCCCTGATGATCGATTAGCTCGCGGTTACCATTGCTGGCCAAAGAGCGGCCCGCACCGTTGCGCAAAACCCGCTCAATATTTTCTTTATCGCGGGCTGAAAGAACCCATAGCACCAGAAACAAACACATCAATGCCAGCACAAAATCCGCAAAGGCCACTTTCCATGCTCCACCGTGCGCTTCAGAACTTTGCTTGCGAGAAACGCGGCGGATAATTGTTTCTTCGTGTTTATTATTCTTATTGCTCACGCCGTTCCCTCTAGCGTGTTGATCCACATTTCCAGCTGAGAAAAACTAGGTTTAATATTGAGCTGCACCAAACGACGCCCAGCATCAATCGCCAGCAAAGGCGGTTTGCCCGATACATGCGTTACCAGCACCACTTTTACGCATTCCAGATTGGATAATTCTTCTTTTACCTGCTGATGCATCATATTGCACAGCGGATCCAACACACCGTAGCAGAGGAAAATCCCAATAAATGTCCCCACCATTGCAGCGCCCACGCGCTCGCTAATTTCGGCCACTTCAGCGCCTTCACTAATGGTGTGCATGGTCATCACAATCCCTAGCACCGCGGCCAAAATCCCAAAGCCTGGCATCCCTTCAGAGATTTTATGCAGCGATTTAGAAGGCTGATTCAGCTCTTCGTGAATGGCTTCTAATTCTTGCTCTAGCACGCCTTCTAATTCATGCGCATTGATTTTTCCCATCGCCATTAGGCGGAAGTTATCCACAATAAAGGCCAGTAATTTAGGCTGCTCCAACACTAGCGGGTAACGTTGAAATAAGGCGCTTTCTCTTGGCGATTCAACGTGCTGATCGAGTGCTTTTAGCCCTTGGCCCGCAGTAATTAATAGCTCGTACATGAGTAATAATAATTGGCGCTGAAAATCTGGCCCCTGCTTCTTGCCCATCACCACACGGCGAATTTGCCCCAACATTTCTGCCAGTACATGTTTAGGATTGCCCAATACCAAGGCACCAAAGCCCGCGCCAATAATGATTAACAGCTCAACCGGTTGCCAGATTAAGTGGAAAGTACCACCAATCATAAAAAACCCACCAAACACACACATCATTACGATGCCAATACCTAACAACAGCTGCATGCTTTATTCCAACTCTAATTAAGCCCCGCCAAGGGCGATTTTCATTTTCTTAATTGCCGATTTATTAATTTGGCAAACCCGCGCTTCTGTTAAATCCAGCACCAAAGCAATTTCTTTTAAATTTAATTCAAACTCGTAATACATTTGGATAACGCGCTGCTCTTTTTCATCTAGGTTTAATAAAGCACGTGCTAGGCTCAGCCGATTAATCACCGCATTTTCCGGCGATTCTGCCCCGCCTGATTCATGTGCACCGCCCGCTAATAAATCATCAAAACTCGATAATACTTCGGCATTTTCTGCCATTTGATACTCACGGTATTCCTGAGCGCTAATACTTAAGCCTTGTACCGCATCGGCCTCAGTAGGCTCTTTACCTAGTTTTTTTCTTAAGGCTCTAATCTCATCCCGAATGCGGTGCGCGCTTTGCCTTACCGACCTGGGCCGCCAATCTAATCGCCTTAATTCATCTAAAATTGCACCGCGCATACGCAATAATGCAAAGCCAATAAATTTATCATCGGGCGTGCCATAGCGCCGCAAGGAATCGAGCAAGGCCATCAGGCCAATTTGCTCCATATCTTCACGATCTAAAACAGCACCCACTTGGGAAGAAAGCTGCCTAAGCACCCGATTCAGCAAAGGCGTATATTCCGCAAGTAAAGCCGCTTCTTGTTTAGCATCTAAGGTGCTATCCAAATGAATGTATGCGTCGGCAAGATCCACAATTTACTCAACAATCAATTTACTAACCATCACATCAGAAAATGGCTTTTCTGAACCTCCGCCAATATAGGCAGTCGCAAATTCTTTATTTAATAAACTGTGATAATCTTCTATGGTCATTTTATTGGCTATAGTGAGATTAAGATGCGATAAAACCTTTACGGCGGTACTCTTTAAAAAAGGCAGATGGTTTTTAATTTCAGCTTCTTTTTCCTTACTGGTTCTAAACACCAAATCCACCGCAATATAATGCGTAGATAAAGAGCTGCCATCGTCATTACGCAGCATGACAATAATCTTATCCACCGTGGCAAACTTATATTCAATTGGCTCATGCTTAACTACTTTAGGGGCGCTATCTTGCTTAAAGTAATAAGCCGCCCCACCGCCCACTCCAGCAGCAACTAATAAACCTAAAACAATAAAAATAATATTCTTAGACATGGTGATTTCCAGATCGATTAAATGCGCGCCAGAATGGAGCCAAACTCACTCGCTTCTTCGTTTAATTCTGCTAAAGCTTTACCAACCTCATCCGGCTGCTGCTGATGTTTTTTATTTGGCGAGCCATTTGTAGATGAATCTCTCACCTCAACAGCTACGCTGCTGTATTCCTTTTGGCTTAAATCAGTACGCATCTGCTCGGTAATTGCATGCAGCTGCTTGGTGACATCGCTATTGCTGGCGTGCAATTGCACCGATAAAGCACCCGCTTCGTGTTTAATACTGATTTCTAATGAGCCGAGCATAGGCGGGGATAATTTAATCACCGCGCGCTCAATACCATGCCCAAGCTGCACATCGATGCGATCTTTTAGTGCCGTTTCTAACTGGCGTGACCAAGTAGCGGGCTGAGTGGGCTCCAGCTTAATCGGTGCCCATTCAGATGGCTTGGCTTCTGGCGCGCTGCTGACGGCCAGCGTAGTTAATTCAAAAGGGCGCATAGCAATAGGCTGATCTGGCGCATCATTGGCGATCACTGCCACAGCATCATTCTTTAGTACAGGCGCATCAGCATCTTGGCGTGGCTGACTCATCAGCGGAGCAGCAATAAGCGCTGGCGCTGCGGGGGCCACGGATATCTGCTCAGCGAGCCCCCACTCAGCGGCAGGCGCGGATGCTGGTGGCTGAGGCCGCTGAGGAATAATCGGCGCGAAGAACGCGGGCATACTCAAGAGGGACGTATCCGTAGTCGCTGCCAAAGGCTGCTCTGTCGGCTCTGTAAACTCTGCAGTTGTGACCTCAGCCGCAGGCGCTGCGCAGTCCTGCATCTCAGCGCTAAAAGACATAACCAACAAACTAGGATCAAGCGCAGGAATCGAGATGGGCAATGGGCTTAATTCTGCCGGAGCAGCCGGCGTAGTTGCGAGCAAGTTCATAGCGCCTCCGCCGCATAGGCAAGGCTGGCATCGCGCTGCACGGCAAACTGCGCCAATTTATCCGCCAATTCTTTAGTCGCTAGGCGGCAGGCTTCCTGCATAGTGGCGTATGCATCCCGCACCTCTTGCAGGGCAAGCTGCTCCTGTTGATCCCAAACTTGTCCAGCCAGCAAAGTGGAGAACTGCTCATCCAGCAGCAGCAGTTGATCCCAATCTTGCGCTGCCAATGCGCCCTGCATCTGGCTTATTTTGCTGCGAATTACTTTAAGCCTTGGCATCACGCACACCCAGCCAACCACCACGCAAAGTGCCTAATAATTGTTCAACTTCCACCACGGCTTCGATATCCAACTGACTGCTGGCGCTGTAAAGGCGGTAAACGCAAAAATCGTATAAGCGCGCCAGATTGGTAACCACCTCACCGCCTTGGTCAAAATCAAGTGCGCTAGACAGGCCATTTAAGATATCAATACATTTATTGATGCTCTCGCCTTTTTGCTCGAAACGCTTGTGTTCCATATGCGCTTTGGCACGAGCGAGTTCTTCCAAAAGGCCATCAAATAAAACCAAAACCAATTGCACTGGCGATGCATTAGAAGTCTGCGCTTCCAAATTCACCGAGTGATAACTGCTATAAGCTTCGTAATCCAAAATCTAAGCTCCTGTACTCTGTATATATATGGCGTATGGCGGTTGAACCCAATCCTACCAATTTAAGCATTTGTAGGATGGGCACGTTTTTCTGCCCACGCTGCACTAGTCCGCGTGGGCAAAATAAGCTGCCCACCCTACAAAGACCGCTGTCTCTCATTACATATTGTTAAACATATTGGATGTCTCACCCATTTGCGCCTGCAGCTGCTTTAGCTGGGTAAATTGCTTTAATGCACGCTGGTAAGCCTGATCGTACTGCTGAGAAATCTTATTGCTCGCAGCAGCCAGATCAATGCCTGCTTTAGACACCGATTCCTTGCGCGCTTTTAACAGACCATTGCTGGCGTTTAGCCATTTGCCGAGGTAATCATTATTTTCTTTAATTAGATCGGTACCCGTGCTGGCGTTAAAAATCTTCTCTAGCCCCGCTGGGTTTTCGATCAGCGCTTTATCGAGCTTAGTGCGATCAAGCGATAGATTGCCGTCGCGATCGGTTTTTACGCCAAAGTCCATCAGGCGCACGCCATCAAAGCTTTGCCTGACCAAGCCGTTTAATTTATCCCGCAGCGCACGAATACCCGAATCAGAGGCAAATGCACCACCTGCGTCCCGTTTGCCACTGTCATT
>NZ_JANXSO010000154.1 GCF_025352645.1 Iodobacter sp.
CAGCGCACTGGCCTGCCAAGTTTGCACCGCTTCCAAGCTAAGATCAGATCGATGAATACCCATACTACAGCTCCAAAGATAAAAAGCGCAGCATGCCAGAGTTAATCGAAAAATTGCTGTGGTACGGCTGAGTGCTTACGCTTGACCGGCTCCGCCTCCACCTGAAAATCAATCCCTGCCTCTTCCAAAAACCACGCTTCTATTTTTGTATGCCATACCCGCAACAAATCCAAAGGGCGGCGCTTGTAATGGCGTTCGGATATCGCACTAGGCTTGTGCCCCATAATCTGCGCTACCACGCCAGTAGGTGCTTCTGTCCACTCTGAAAGAGTATTAAACGAGCGGCGCAAACCATGCAGCGTGAGGTGTGGCAGGTCAGCGGCAAGCAAAGCGCGGCGATGGGGCGCGGTCGGTTCGACGAGCTGCCCTGACTCAGACGAAGGGCTAGAAAATACCCATTCGTTACGGCGTAACAGTCCCAACAACAGACTTTTATAATATGGCGTAAGCGGGATAGTGCGCTCACCTTCCACCTTGTCTCGAATGGTTAAACTGTTCCATTCAAAATTAACGTCATCCCAGCGCAAACTACCCAGCTCCCGACGACGTGCACCAGTCAGCAACAAGCCTTGCAGATAGGCCGATGCACAAGGGTTATTCAAACCACGCACCGCAGCAAACCAGCGTGATAGCTGCTCCTTTTGCAAGCAATCCCCTTCCTTAGTCCTGCCCCTTGGTAGCTCGTCTTTCACCTGCTTGGCTTTACACGCACCAACAGGAACAATGGCCGCAAGGTCTTCTTGTGAATCGCACCAATTAACAAACACAGAGAGTAGCCGGTAAGACAGTGCGGCCTGTGCTGGACGCTTAGCCGCTTCCACTTCAAGCCATGCGGCAATGCGCTTTCCACTTAGCGCGGAAAGCTTTACGTGCAATAGCGCGGCCAGCGCTCCCGCCTCTGTTAAACCCTTACCCCGTAGCTTAACTTCTCCACCCTCATGCACGGCGCGAACGTGGTCACGGATATGTAATGCTGACCACTTAGCCCGACGTGCAGCAACGTAGCGCGGCCACACCATCCCTAGCGTCAACTTGCCGCGCTCTATCTTGCTCGCTTTAACCTGTGCGGCCTCCAGCCTATCGGCCTTTTCTTGTCGTGGGTCTTTGCCGTTGTCGATGTCAGTTTGTAACTCTCGCGCCTTCTTTCTAGCCTCGTCTAAAGTCCACGCCCTTACATCGCCTATCGTGGTGCGTATCGACTTACCATCTAGTTTTGCTTGATGCACATAGGACTTAGTGCCCGTCGCCATGACGCGAACACCTAGCCCATCGGTATCCACATCCCAATGGAACACTTGTGTTTTACCTTCCTTACAATGGAGTGCCAGAACACGCGGCGCGGTAAACTTAATCTTGCTCATAAACAGCCCCTTCTGATTCCATGTAACCGCTATGTAACCGAATTTTGTCCATTTGCATCAATATCAATCATAGGACTAATGTAACCAGAAATCCATACAAGCCTTTAAATATAAGGCTTTATCTTGTTTTTTCGTACTTTGGTCAAACCCAATAAATAGCCATTTAGCCGGATTGTGATTCCTGTTGTCGTGGGTTCGAGCCCCATCAGCCACCCCAGTAAGAAAGCAAAAAGCCCATCCGCAAGGTTGGGCTTTTTGCTTTCTGACACTTTACTCCCCTATGCTTGCTGTATTTATCTAGCATTAGCCCTGTACTTCCCCTAGGATGCTGCTCATTCCCGTATCAAGAGCCCCCCCCTGTGAAGCTTCTTTTCGGCCTTATTTCTTTTTTTATTGCCACATCGATCTGGGCTGCGGCACCTAAGCAGCCTTTTTATCAGCTCAATGCTAGCCAATTGGCAGTGGTGGTGAATCGCAATGACCCACAATCGGCCGAAATCGCGCGTTATTACCTCGAAAAACATGGCCTAAAGCCTGAGCAAATTTTTGAAATTAGCCTGCCTATTGATCGAACATGGATCAGTGAAGGGGAGTTAGCCGTTGCAAAGGCAGAGCTAGATGCAGCTTTGCCCGCTCATATTCAGGCCTTAGCTCTTGCTTGGACTAAGCCTTACCGCGTGAATTGCCTTGGCATTACCTATGCATTTACCATCGGCTATAAAGAAGGGCTTTGCCAAGATGGCGGTAAGCCAACACCTGCTTCTGCTTACTTTAATCACGCCAGTACCCAGCCATTTACGGATTTAAAAATTCGCCCCAGCATGATGCTGGCAGCCCCAAACATAGCGGAAGCTAAAAAATTAATTGATCGCGGTGTAGAAGCTTGGGGCAGTTTCCCAGCAGGCACAGCTTATTATTTAACCACCAGCGACAAAACGCGTAGTGTGCGAGCGCCGCTTTTTCCTCCAACACAAACCGTGGCCCGCCCGCCGATTAGGATTGAAAACTTAAATAGCGATGCCATCACCAATAAAAAAGACGTGCTGATTTATCAAACGGGACTCACTAAAGTGGATAAATTAGAAACCCTGCGCTTTGTGCCTGGCGCACTGGCCGATCATTTAACTTCTTTTGGTGGCATGCTGACCGATAGCAGCCAAATGAGCAGCTTAAAATGGCTAGAAGCCGGTGCAACCGCCAGCTATGGCACGGTAAGCGAGCCCTATTCTTATCCACAAAAATTCCCCAACCCAGTGGTGCTGCTCTATCACTACTTGGCAGGGGCGACGGCGGTAGAGGCTTACTGGAAAAGCGTAGAGTGGCCTGCGCAAGGGGTATTTATTGGCGATCCGCTGGCCGCACCTTTTCGCAGCCTTAGCCCAAGAAAGCAATAATGACTGGGCGAGTACGGCCCCACTCGCTCAATACCCCAATCATCAACATTTGCGCAGAGAAAGCTTAGCTACCCGATAAATTCAAAAGCCTTATAATCAGCCAGCGATTATTTGAGGCTATATAAGATATGCATACCTTTTACTGGCACGATTACGAAACCTTTGGTATTAACCCGCGCCGTGATCGGCCTAGCCAATTTGCCGGTATCCGCACCGATGCCGAGTTAAACGAGATCGGTGCGCCGCTGATGCAATATTGCAAGCCTGCTCCCGACTATCTACCCGATCCTGAATCCTGCCTACTCACGGGGATTACCCCGCAGCACTGCTTAGAAAACGGCGTGAATGAGCATGAGTTTGCCGCCCGCATCGAGGCCGAACTCGCCTCCCCTAACACCGTAAGCCTAGGCTATAACAGCATTCGTTTTGACGATGAAGTCACCCGCTTTATGTTCTGGCGTAATCTGATTGAGCCTTACTCGCGCGAATGGCAAAACGATTGCTCGCGTTGGGATTTGCTGGATGTCGTACGCACTTGCTATGCACTGCGCCCCGAAGGAGTGAATTGGCCAAAACATGAAGATGGCCGCCCTTCTTTCAAACTAGAGCACTTAACTCAAGCCAACGGCATTAGCCATGAAGCCGCGCACGATGCCTTATCCGATGTGCGCGCCACCATTGCATTGGCAAGGCTGATTAAACAAAGCCAGCCCAAGCTATTCGATTTTTGCTTCTCGCTGCGCAAAAAAGACAAAGTGCTAGAGCAGATTGGCCTACGTAGCCATTCAGAAGAAGCACGGCCCTTTTTGCATATTAGCGGCATGTTTCCAGCAGATCGCGGCTGCATCACCATCGTCTGGCCACTGGCCATGCATCCTAGTAATAAAAATGAAATCATCGTCTGGGATTTGGCCTTTGATCCAGCCGAGCTATTTACCCTAGACGCCGACACCATCCGCCAGCGCATGTTCAGCAAAAGCACTGATCTGCCCGAAGGCGTGACCCGCCTGCCCGTAAAAAGCATTCATATTAATAAATCACCCATCGTGATTGGCAATCTCAAAACCTTAAGTAACGATCGCGCAAAGCACTGGAATATCGATGTAGAGCAAGCACTGGAACACGCCAAAATCGCCGCTGCTGCCCCCGATATGGCCGCTATTTGGCTGCAGGTATTTACGAGCGAGCACGCAAGCAGCGATGTAGATGAAGACTTATACGGCGGCTTTGTTGGCAATAACGATAAGCGCTTGTTGGCCAAACTGCGCCATTTTAGTGGCGATGAGCTAGCCCGTGAAAAGGTGAGCTTTGAAGACAGCCGCCTTGAAGAAATATTCTTTCGCTATCGTGCCAGAAACTTCCCAGAGAGCCTCTCCCCTACAGAGCTACGCCGCTGGGAGCAACACCGTGCAGCCAAATTATTTGATGGCGCAGGCGGCGCACGCACGCTAGAAGTATTTGGCGACAAGATTGATGAGCTTTCGGATCATATTGATGACAGCCAAGCCGGATTACTAGCGACGCTGTTTGATTACGCCGAAAGCATAATGCCGGATGAGGAGTAGGCTTGACCCAATTGCCCCCTCTCCCTCGGCCCCTCTCCCACAAGGGGAGAGGGGGGGAAATCAAGCTATCTCACTCAATGGTAGTGTATGTTTAAAAGCCCCTCCCCCATTTTGGGAGAGGGGTTGGGGAAAGGGTCGAAGGCTTGGGCTCGGGGCCAAGGCCGCACTCATTCATGCAACAAGCACCACAACTGCTCCAAAACAGCCTCAGGCTGCTGATCCCATTCATTATTCCAAACTCTTAACACCCGATAACCTTGGCTTTTTAAGCAAGCATCACGCTCAGCATCATTGCTTGCAGCACTTGCATGCTGGCTGCCATCCAACTCAATAATGACTTTAACTTGCATGCACGCAAAATCGACGATATAACGCCCAATCACTTGCTGACGGCGAAATTTAAATCCAGCCAAACGCCCTGCTCGCAGATGTTGCCATAGGCTTTGTTCAAACGGCGTCGCTTGTACGCGTAATTGTCTGGCCCGATCTCGCATCAGTTTACTGATCACTTCATTCTCCCTGCAGCGCGCACGGCTTTGCTGTAATAATATAGCAAGGATTAAACTTACTCTGTCCTATAGCCACGGCCTGCCTGTTCAATGACTCCAATCTCCCGCCGCCACTTCCTTACCCTCGCCGCCAGCAGCTCCCTTGTGGCCTGTGGCCGTGTGCCGGATTTTTCTCGCTTCACACGCTGGGGTTTGCCGATTCAGCTATATATGCCTGGGATGGCCGAGGGGCACCGATTACGACAGCCAGATTTTCCTGCTCCCAGCACTGAAATCAGTACCGATGTCCTTATTTTGGGCAGCGGCGTAGCAGGGCTGGGTGCAGCATGGCAGTTAGCTAAAAGCCACACAGAATTTCTGCTCATAGATGGGCCAGAGTTTGGTGGTAATGCGGCAGAAGGCCAGCTTGGCGGGCTAGCCTATCCGCGTGGCGCGCACTATTTACCGCTGCCGTCCAAGGAATCTAGCCATGTGCGCGAGCTACTAGCCGAAATGGGCGTGATTGAGCATGGTGATCTTAGCGATGCTCCTCACTTTAATGAAGCCGTACTGGTGCACTCCCCCGAAGACAGGCTATATATCAATGGCCAATGGCAAGATGGCGTGGTGCCGCAGCATGGTATTTCCAAAGAAGAAGCTCAACAAACCGAACGCTTTTTTGCCCTTACAGAGCGGCTAAAAATCAGCCTAGGCGCAGATAAAAAACGCCTCTTTGCCGTGCCGCTGGTTTTATCCAGCACGGATCCAACTTGGCGAGCGCTGGATAAGCAAAACTTTGCCGACTGGCTGGCCGCCGAGCATTACACCGCCCCCAGCCTGCTGTGGTATCTGAATTACTGCTGCCGCGATGATTACGGTAGCGATCTAGCCCACACCTCGGCATGGGCAGGGCTACATTATTTTGCCAGCCGCAACGGCCACGCCGCCAATGCCAATAATGGTGCCGTACTTACTTGGCCCAATGGGCTCTATCCGCTCATTAACTATATGGCGGCAACCATCCCTGCAGGCCAACGTCAATCGGGCATGGCTTACCAGGTAAGCGAAACCAAAGCGGGCATAGAAGCACTCATTTTTAATACTAAAACTGGGCAATCGCAGCGTATCAAGGCCAAAAAAGTCATTATGGCGATGCCACTGCACGTCGCACAAAAGCTACTGCCTTTAGCCCAATATGGGTGTTTGCCTGAGCATATGCCGGAACACGCACCTTGGTTAGTCAGCAATTTTTTACTCGATCACTTTCCAGTAGAATCCAACTCCGAAGCACTGGCATGGGATAATGTGCGCTACCAAGGCAAGGGGTTAGGCTATGTCGTGGCCAGCCATCAGCTAATCCGCGCGGCCAAACCTGCGCAGACGGTATTTACCGCCTATCACGCACTATCAGACCTTACACCCAGGGCAGCAAGGCAATGGCTGCAGCACGCCAGCAGCGACGAGCTTTACGAATTAGCCGCCAGTGATTTACGCCATGTTTACGGCTGGCGCTGGCGACAATCCATTAAAAGTATCGAGATCACCCTGCGTGGCCACGCTATGGCAACGCCCTCGCCGGGGTTTTTAAGTAATCAGGGGCTAGCAGCCTTACGCACACAACACGGCAAGGTTTTATTTGCTCATTCAGACCTGTCAGGCTTATCAATCTTTGAAGAAGCTTTATGGTGGGGCTGCCGAGCTGCTAAGCTAGCGCTAGGAGATTCAATATCATGATGAACGGTTTATTACTTATTCTTATTCTTATTTTAATTAGTGCTTTTTTTTCTGTTTCAGAAATTGCTCTTGCTGCATCGCGTAAACACAAATTGCAACAAATGAGCGAAGAAGGCGACAAGCGCGCCGATCTGGTGCTCGCCTTGCAAGAGCGACCGGGGGATTTCTTTACCGTGGTGCAAGTTGGCGTGAATGCCGTGGCTATTTTGGGCGGTATTTTTGGTGAGCCCACGTTTTCACCAGTTTTTAAAGCGCTGTTACTGCAGCTGGGTATCTCGGTCGAGCTTTCCCAGACCTTGGGCTTTTTAATGTCTTTTACGTTGGTTACCAGCTTATTTATTCAATTTGCCGATTTAATCCCTAAAAGAGTCGGCATGGCTGTACCCGAAGCCACTGCAGTAAAAGTGGTTGCACCCATTTTATTTTGCATCTTTTTATTACGCCCGCTGGTATTTATTTTTGATGGTATTGCCAATATTATTTTTAATGCCTTTCAGCTGCCCGCCGTGCGCCGCGATGAAATCACCACCGATGATATTGTAGCAATGGCCGATGCGGGCGCAATGGCCGGCACGGTAAGGCGTAAAGAGCATAATCTAATTGAAAATGTATTTGAATTAGAAACCCGCACCGTCACATCGGTGATGACTGCCCGTGAAAGTGTGATTTTCTTTTCATTAACGGATACAGAAGAAAACATCCGCGCCAGAATGCTGGCCGACCCTCATTCTAAATTTCTACTTTGTGAAAACAGCATAGACAGCGTATTTGCCTATATCGACGCCAAAGATATCTTGCAATTAGTGCTTAAAGGCGGCGAAATAAATCTGCTAGAAGGCTTAAAACAATGTGGCAATCGTAAATTACTGACTATTCCTGATACGCTTTCTTTATCTGAAGTATTAGAGCAATTTAAAGAAGCACGTGAAGACTTTGCCGTTATTTTGAATGAATATGCATTGGTGGTTGGCATTATCACGCTTAATGATGTCACCATTCAATTAATGGGTAGCATGGTGGATCCTGGTGCCGATCAAATTGTGCGCCGCGACGAAAGCTCTTGGCTGGTTGATGGCGTAACACCGATTGAAGATGTGAAAAAAGCGTTAGATATTGATGAATTAAAAGACGAGGAAAACTACGAAACCATCGCTGGTTTTATGATGTATATGCTCAAACGCATTCCTAAAAAAGCCGAGCTATTGATTTTTGGTGATTATAAGTTTGAAGTGGTGGATATTGATAATTTCCGTATTGACCAGCTGCTGGTTACACGAATTACTCCGCAAAAAAAATCCGAAGAAGCGTAAAAACCATTAGGAAAACGTAACCTGATTATGTCTCTTGCTCAGTTAATCTCCCACGCGGGCAAGGCTTAGCTATGAGTAATGCATGTAGCATTCGTGGAATTAGGGCGCACAAATCAAAACGCCGATTAAATCGGTACTGCATTTCTGCCAAATAGCGACCCGCATATTTACTGTATTTGAATGCATGGTAAGTGCCAGATTGCGCCGTTTTTAAATTCCCAAGCATCACATTGAGCCATTTAAATGCGTCAATTTCCGTTCCGGCCTTGCCTTTGGGGGCTTGGACTACCAAATGCTTAAAC
>NZ_JANXSO010000016.1 GCF_025352645.1 Iodobacter sp.
CGTAATCTGGCGGCAGAGCTGGCCGTACCCCTGGTTGACCATGCCGCCGTGTGGGAAGCCCTCGCCGCAAAGTTGCCCGTCTATATGGCCGATGCCTTTCACCCCAACGCCCACGGCCACGTTCTGCTGGCACACACGCTATTTCGCGCACTGGGGGTGTTTGATGAGGCAGCGCCCAGCTGTGGATTGTTTTTGCCTTGAGTGTATTTTTTGCCTGAATAGCCGAGGATACGGTGTGTTGCCTTTTGTTTTCAGCGCCCCCCCTTTACTTCCAATATTCACCACCTACACGCTTAGCCAGTAATATAAGAATACCTGATACCGATAAGCGTTTACGAAGCGCAGGACTATGGTTGAAAAACAAGGGATAATGCGGTCAAAAATGCGCATTATTTAAGGAATTCTTCCATGGAAATTAAGGTCAATTTTCTCGATAAGCTTCGTCTTGAAGCCAAGTTCGATGATTTCACGGTGATCGCCGATCAGCCTATCCGCTATAAGGGCGATGGCTCGGCGCCGGGCCCATTCGATTACTTTTTAGCTTCATCTGCCTTGTGCGCGGCTTATTTTGTGAAGTTGTACTGCGAAACCCGCAATATTCCTACCGAGAATATCCGCCTGTCGCAGAACAATATTGTTGATCCGGAAAACCGCTACCAGCAGATTTTTAAGATTCAGGTGGAGTTGCCTGCGGATATTTCTGCTAAAGATAGGCAGGGCATTTTGCGCTCTATCGACCGTTGCACCGTAAAAAAAGTCGTGCAAACTGGCCCAGAGTTTGTCATTGAAGAGGTAGAGAGTTTAGAGGCCGATTCTCAAGCCTTGCTGACCTTAAATTCATCCGACGCCGCCACCTATATCGTGGGCAAGGATCTGCCGCTTGAGCAGACCATCGCCAATATGTCGGGCCTGCTGGCCGACCTAGGTATCAAAATTGAAATCGCTTCATGGCGCAATATTGTGCCTAATGTGTGGTCGCTGCATATCCGCGATGCACACTCGCCCATGTGTTTTACTAATGGCAAAGGCGCAAGCAAAGAAAGTGCGCTGGCGTCCGCGCTGGGCGAGTATATCGAGCGGATCAGCTGCAATCATTTTTATGCTGGTCAGTATTGGGGCGAAGAGCTCGCCAATGCGGAATTTGTGCATTACCCGCAAGAGCGCTGGTTTAAACCTGGCCCTAAAAATGCCCTGCCGCTTGAAATACTGGATGACTACTGCCGTGAAATTTACAATCCAGATGGCGAATTACTAGGCACGCATCTGTATGACACCAATTCCGGCAATACAGAGCGCGGTATCTGCTCGCTGCCCTTTGTGCGCCAGTCGGATGGCGAAACGGTGTATTTCCCATCCAATCTGATCGAAAACCTCTACGTCAGCAATGGCATGAGCGCGGGCAATACGCTGGCCGAAGCGCAGGTGCAATGCCTTTCAGAGATTTTTGAGCGCGCAGTAAAGCGCGAAATTTTAGAAGGCGAAATCACCCTGCCGGATGTGCCGCAGGAAGTCTTGGCGAAATACCCCAGTATTCTGGCCGGGATTGCTGGCCTTGAAGAGCAAGGCTTTCCGGTGCTGGTTAAAGATGCCTCGCTCGGCGGCGTTTATCCGGTCATGTGCGTAACCCTGATGAATCCGCGTACCGGCGGTGTATTTGCCTCATTCGGCGCGCACCCAAGTTTAGAAGTGGCCTTAGAGCGCAGCCTGACCGAACTACTACAAGGGCGCAGCTTTGAAGGCCTGAACGATCTGCCACGGCCGACCTTTGAAAGCCATGCTTTAACTGAGCCAAATAACTTTGTTGAGCATTTCATCGATTCGAGCGGTATTGTTTCATGGCGCTTTTTCAGTGCGAAATCGAATTACCAATTTGTTGAATGGGATTTCTCCAGCGAAGGTGAAAACGCCAATACCGAAGAAGCCGCGGCCCTGTTCGGCATTCTGAAAGACTTGGGCAAAGAGTCCTATATGGCGGTCTACGATCAATTAGGCGCCACAGCCTGCCGCATTCTGGTGCCCGCCTATTCAGAAATTTATCTGATAGAAGATTTGATCTGGGATAACACCAATAAAGCGCTGCTCTTCCGCGAAGACATCTTGAATCTGCATAGGCTGGATAATGCCGCCCTCTCCGCGCTGCTCTATCGCCTGGAAGACAACGAGCTGGGTGATTACTCCAAGGTATCGGATTTAATTGGCATCAAATTTGACGAGAACACGGTGTGGGGCCAGCTGACCGTGCTGGAATTAAAACTGCTGATTAATCTGGCCTTACAGCACTTTGCAGACGCACACGATCTGGTCGGCGCCTTCCTGCAATACAACGACAACACTCTGGAGCGAGTCCTGTTTTATCAGGCCCTCAATGCCGTGCTGGATGTATTACTGGATGATGAGCTGGAGCTGGCAGACTACGAAGTCAACTTCCGCCGCATGTTTGGCAATCCACGCATGGACGCAGCACTAGGCTCCGCCGACGGCAGCGTGCGTTTCTTTGGTTTAACAGAAACCAGCATGAAACTGGAAGGCTTAGATAAGCATCATCGCTTGATCGACAGCTACAAAAAACTGCATGCGGCGCGAAGCAGTTTTGCGGCAAAGCCTGTTTAGGACCAGCAATTCTAAATCACACCTTGTAGGAGCGCCGTTAATAGCGCTGCACTCGCGGATAAATCCGCTCCTACGGGGGGATTAATTAATTTCTATCAATTTAGAGTTGCCGATTTAGGATAAATAGAGTTGTCGTGCGTAGTCGCCAAAAAAGTCACTACGCAAATAAGATAAAGCGAGGAATGTCGTAAGAAATAATTTATTTTGCTTACCATTTGCTGATACTGTTCTGAGTAAATCGCCGTGATATCGCATACCTATGTCTGATCTCTCAAATAAATAGTGGCTTAATCATTTAATTAGCAAGGTGACAATAATGATAGGTATTGGTCATTTTTCTTTTCTAATTGGCGCAGGGATTGCTCTCTTTGGCGCGTTAATTCATTGGGTTGCACCGCTTATTGGCCCAGATTGGTACGCCTTTCTTACCGCGCCAAGGTGGGTGGTTGATTCAGCTCGAAATGGAACGTTAGAGGCGCCGCTTAGCGCGGTGTTGATTGGTTTTTTGATGTTCACTTGCGCCGTATATGCGTTTTCTGGTGCTGGCGTGATGAAGCGCTTGCCTTTGCTAAGAACAGGATTGATCGTTATTTCTAGTATTTGTTTGCTGAGGGGGCTGCTGCTGGTGCCATTGTTGATAAGGGTGCCTGAACTATTGAGCGCCTTTGATATTGTTGGCTCCGTTGTTTGGTTTGTGGCAGGTCTTGGTTTCTTTGTTGGCACGATTAAAAATTGGGCATCTCTTAGATTAAACGTTAGGTGATCGCTTTCTTCGTGCGATATACGCGGTCTGCCAAAGAAGCGCTTTATTACGTAGCGCCGGTGGGCGAAAAAGAAGAATACGTGGCGAGAGCGATGAAGAATATTGCGATGTATTTGGCTTGATTTTGAAGCTGGTGGTGTTGAGGTTCAAATGCGCCTAAACGCGAGTCCTGTGTTTAGGATGTGGCTAGAAATAAACCTCGATATGACAAGCCGTCATCCCCGAGTGTTTTTATCGGGGATCCAGTGGTGTCGCTGGATTCCCGCCAAAGGCACACGGGAATGACGGTGTTTCGGAAATGGGAAGTTAATAAGAACCAAATCCTTAGATTGCCAACTGCTTCAAACTTACCCTACGAAACAGTGCCATCAACGATAGTGCGGCGCAGGTGAGGGCGGCGACTAGGGCGATCCAATAGCCTTGCACGCCGTAGCCTGGCAGGGTGGAGGTGCCGAAGGTGAGCAAATAGCCTAGCGGAATGCCGATCACCCAGAAGGCGGTAAGGTGAATGAGCATGGGGCCACGGGTGGATTTGTAGCCGCGTAATACGCCTGCCACCACCACTTGCGTGGCGTCTGAAAACTGGAAGAAGCCTGCCAATACCAGCAGCTGGCTGGCCAGCATCAGTACGACGGTATCGCTGGTGTAAAACCCTGCGATCAGGCGCGAGGCAAAAATCATGGTGGTGCCGGTTAATAAGGCGATGCACAGGCCCATGCGAATGCCGCTCTGGCCAATAAAACGCGCCGCTTTATAATCCCCCGCACCAATCGCATGGCCTACCCTGACGGTAAGCGCCGTGCCGAGTGCCATCGGCACCATAAAGGTGAGCGATGAAAAATTCAGCGTGATTTGGTGTGCGGCTACGGTAACGGTGCCCAAGCTGGCAATCAGCAGGCCAATCAGGCTAAACGCGCTGACTTCCACAAAAAACATCATGCCAATCGGCAGGCCCAGCTTGATAAGTTGCTTTTGAGCATGCCAATCAATGCTTTGCCATGCGCGAAATGGATGGGTGTTTTTGTAAACGTGGGCATAACGAATCCACGCGGCTAATAGCAAGAAATTAACCCATACGCAAAACGCCGTGGCCCAGCCGCAGCCTACGCCGCCCATGGCTGGAAAGCCCCAATGGCCGTAGATCAATACCCAGTTGCAAGGGATATTAAGCAAGAGGCAGAAGATGGAAATTACCATCATGGGCTTGGTTTGATTCAGTGCAGCGCTATAGCAATACAAAACGCGGTAGCAGGCAAAGGCAGGCAAGCCCCAGCTTACGGCTTTTAAGAATTCCCCAGCCTTATGTGCGACGACGGCTTCAAGGCCCAGATGGTTAAAAATTGGCACTAAAAAGCGAATTAAAATCAGGCCGATTAGGGCGAGGATCAAGGCTTGTAGCAGTGCTTGCTGGGTAAGATTCGGAATGGGCTTTAGATCATTTGCGCCAATTTTTTGCGCCACCAGCGGGCTAATCGCCAGTAAAAATCCCATCAGCGTTACCATCATGGTCACCCAGATGGACGAGCCCACCGATACCGCTGCCAGATCGCCTGCCGAAACATGGCCAGCCATCACC
The DNA here is from genome assembly GCF_025352645.1 of Iodobacter sp. Lineage (GTDB taxonomy): Bacteria > Pseudomonadota > Gammaproteobacteria > Burkholderiales > Chitinibacteraceae > Iodobacter. The sequence goes on from NZ_JANXSO010000016.1 coordinate 4,950, forward strand.
GCATCAATAAAGGCCGTGCCTGTGGTGGCAAGTTGCCCAATAGCAATGGGCCATGCAAGGTGCCAAGTGGCGCGAATATCGGCGAGTCGGGTGGTCATAGTGATCTACATTTTTTGTGTTTGCTTGCAGTAGATCAGTCTTTAAGGACTGGGCTCATATTAATTTCCCGCTACAAAACGTCGTCATTCCCGCGTGTCTTTGGCGGGAATCCAGCTGCGCTGCTGGATCCCCGATAAAATCATTCGGGGATGACGGGGTGTTTGATAAGTTCAACGAGAAGCTATTTGGAGCCACATCCTAAGCTGCTACTTACGCAAGCAAAATGGATTAATGGGTTCGTATTCGGCAAGTAAATCGGGATATCGTCGGCTAAACATTAGCGCATCTTGCAAATCGACATTCAAAATAACGATGCTGCCGTTGGCCAAATTTTCGGTACGAAAGCCTAAGCTGGTGGCTGCTGCAAAGGCCTTGGATAGGGCCAGTGGCGAGGTATTGCGTTTGGCATTGAGGCGCAGCCAGCTTTGTGTTTTCCAGCGCAGCGCGGGGTGGAGTTCGCGAGTGGCTTTGGTTAATTCTGGGGCTAGGCAGTCGTACATGGCAGCATTCCTAATTCACATAGTGGGAAGCTGGTCGCAAGGCTTTTGATGTCGGATGCGGCCAACGCTTTAGCGATATTTCCCCTCATCTGTACTGCCGACTTGGGCGCGCCTCGCAAGTTGTCGATTAATAGGCGCGTAAAACAAAAAAACCCGCAACGCGGGTTACGCTGCTTTAGCTGCATTTATAAAGCGCCCGCAAGCTGGCAAAATCAACTCGGCGCTGTGTAGTTCATTTTGGCGGCGAGCGGCCTAGCTGTCAAGCAGCTTTATTCTGGATGCTTTGAATCTAACATCAGCGTGATCGGGCCGTCATTAATCAGCGCTACTTGCATGTCTGCGCCAAAGATTCCTGTGGGAATGGGCTTGTTACTCAGCTCAGCCAGCTTTGCCACAAAGGCATTAAACAGCGGCTGAGATATTTCCCCCTTGGCCGCTCTGCCCCAAGACGGGCGATTGCCTTTGTTGTAAGAGCCAAATAGCGTGAATTGCGAAACGGCCAGCATTTCACCTTGGCAATCAAGCACCGAGCGATTCATCACCCCAGCTTCATCTTCAAAGATGCGCAAATTGCATATTTTTTTGGCGGTCCAGTTTAAATCGGCGTCAGTGTCGCTATTTTCAATGCCAACCAGCAGCAATAATCCGCCAGATATTTCCCCGCAGATTTTGCCATCTACAGCCACACTGGCCTGCTTTACTCTTTGAATCAGAACGCGCATTTTTCTTCTCCCAAGCGGAGATCTTACCTTGCTTACAGGGTTTATTAAGCACAAATATTGCCCGCTGAAATAGGCTTTGGAAAAGAGGTACGTATGGCAGAACCCTAATTTACATTTTCTGAAAAAAGGGGGGGCAGCTAGTCAATCCCTTGAATATTCAGTATTCTGGTTTATTTTATCGCTAGGGATAGAACCATGAAAAAAGTAGGTCTGGTTGGCTGGCGCGGCATGGTGGGTTCTGTCCTCATGCAACGCATGCAGGAAGAAAAAGATTTTGACGTGATTGATCCCGTGTTTTTTACTACTTCGCAAGCTGGCCAAGCCGCTCCGAATTTTGGTAAAGACGCAGGCACACTGAAAAACGCCAACGATATCGCAGAGCTATCCGCGATGGACGTGATCATTTCTTGCCAAGGCGGTGATTACACCTCAGATATCTTCCCAAAACTGCGTGCTGCGGGCTGGGATGGTTACTGGATCGACGCGGCTTCTACCCTGCGCATGGAAGAAAACGCGGTAATTGTGCTCGACCCCGTGAATGACGATCTGATTCGCGCATCGCTGGCAAAAGGCGTTAAAAACTATATCGGCGGCAACTGTACCAATTCCATCATGCTGATGGGGATGAGCGGCTTGTTTAAAGCAGGTCTGGTGGATTGGGTTAGCTCCATGACTTACCAAGCGGCATCCGGCGGTGGTGCAAATCATATGCGCGAGCTAATTAAGGGCATGGGCGTGGTTTATGGCTCGGTGGCCGATGAACTAGCAACGCCTGCGTCAGCGATTTTAGAAATCGATCGTAAGGTTGCAGAAACCATTCGCAGCGATGTGCCTACAGAATTCTTTGGCGCGCCATTGGCTGGTGGCTTGATCCCTTGGATTGATGCGCAGCTTGATAACGGCCAGACTAAGGAAGAATGGAAAGGTCAAGCTGAGGTGAATAAAATCCTCGGTAATGAAGCGCCAATCCCCGTTGATGGCCTCTGTGTGCGTATCGGCGCAATGCGCTGCCA
>NZ_JANXSO010000099.1 GCF_025352645.1 Iodobacter sp.
CGCCGCTGCGGAGCAGGCTAGACAGTCGCTGCCATACTTTTAGGGTATGGGGGAGGAAAGTCCGGGCTCCATAGGGCAGGATGCCGGTTAACGACCGGGCGTTGCAAGGCGACGGAAAGTGCAACAGAGAGCTGAACCGCCAATGGCCCAAGTTGAAAGCCTTTATTGATACAAGGCTGGATTGGGATCAGGTAAGGGTGAAAAGGTGTTCCCGTCAGGGATGCAGGCCGCAAGGCTTGTCGGTAAGAGCGCACCGCGGACGTGGTAACACGGACGGCAGGGTAAACCCCATCCGGAGCAAGACCAAGCAGTAGACGTTGAGGTGGCCCGCCGAGTCTACGGGTAGGTTGCACGAGCCCAGTAGCAATACTGGGCCTAGAGGAATGACTGTCACCTTGGGGTAACTCAAGGCTACAAAACCCGGCTTATCGGTCGGCTCCGCAACCTCTAAAAAAGTAAAAAAGCCGATCTATCACCTAGATCGGCTTTTTTGCGTTTGAATTATTTACTTAGGATCAGGTTCAAATTAATTTCCCATTTTCGAAATGTCGTCATTCCCGCATGCCTTTGGCGGGAATCTAGCGGCGTTACTGGATCACCGACTAAAATATTCGGGGATGACGATTTTGCGTTTACGGGCTACCTTTTACTGAGTAAAAAACGCTGCAAAGCGCTTATTGATTTCCTCTGGGGATACATCTTCAATATGTGTGGCAAGGCTCCAGATATGGCCAAATGGGTCTTTGAGTGTGCCAATTCTATCGCCATAAAACTGATCGCTCACGGCTCGTAGCTCAACCGCACCGCGGTTTATTGCATGATCAAAAGCAGCATCGACATTTTCTACGTATAGCATGATGCTAACCGGTGAATTACCCAAAGCGGCAGGGCTTACATAACCCATGTCTGGATGCTCGTCGGCCAGCATAATGGATGAGTCACCGATTTTAACTTCGGCGTGAGCGATTTTGCCGCTAGGGTCGGCTAAGCGCATGACTTCCGTGGCATTAAAGGCGCTTTTATAAAACTCAATTGCGCTAGCCGCATCGTTGACTATCAAGTAAGGCGTTGCGGTATGGTATCCATGAGGTATGGCATTCATTGCTGCATCCTTGTTTAAATTAGCCCAACATAGCGCGCTTGGGATTAAGTCGCGCTTTAATGGCCCGCTTAAGCAGGCTGATCTTCACCGCCAATAAAGCGGTAAACCACGGCGCCTAAGATGGCACCAATAATTGGCGCAAGCCAGAATAACCAAAGCTGGCTAGTGGCAAAGTTACCTGCAAATAGCGCTACTGCGGTACTACGAGCAGGATTTACCGATGTGTTGGTCACGGGAATGCTGATCAAGTGGATTAGCGTGAGGCCCAGACCAATGGCAATCGGTGCAAAGCCTTGTGGAGCGCGTTTATCTGTAGCGCCCAAGATGATGATCAGAAACATCATAGTCATTACAACTTCAGTAATCAATGCCGCACTCATGGAAAACTTACCAGGTGAGTAATCACCGTAGCCATTTGAAGCAAAGCCACCTAGAGTCGTGAAATCTGCCTTACCGGTCACAATAAAATACAGCACGGTTGCGGCAACAATTCCGCCTAAAACTTGGGCAACGATATAAGGGATAAGTTGGTTGGCTGGGAAGCGCTTGGCAGCCCATAAACCAATCGAAACAGCAGGGTTTAGATGGCAGCCAGAAATATGGCCTATCGCGTAGGCCATGGTTAGAACGGTAAGACCAAAAGCTAAGGAAACACCTACAAAGCCAATTCCAAGGCTGGGGAAGGCTGCTGCTAATACCGCACTGCCGCAACCGCCAAGTACTAACCAAAATGTGCCAATGAACTCTGCTGCATATTTATTCATTATTATGTTTCCTTTCGATAAACTTTCAGGTCTAAAAGTGGCGAATGGTACAGGCTGCGATATGGCTTGGTATAGTGTGTAAGGTCACTTTGGGGCTTGGCTGGCGTTTAGGTGGCCAGTCGTTTCTTTTGTTAATAGCGAGGCTATTTTTATACGCTTACTTGGCAATGGGCCGGATTAATCAATGAATTTAAAACATGATCTTGCCATTGCCCTGCAATTTTTAAGTAAGAGCGTGCGTAGCCTTCTTTTTCAAAACCCAAGCGTTGTAATAGCTGAGCGCTACGCAGGTTACTCGGGATATGGTTGGCCATAATACGGTGTAAATCCCAAGTGCTAAATAGATGCTCGATGGCGGTGCTGAGTGCTTCAAACATCAGTCCTTTGCCTTCAGCGCTGGCCGCGAGTGAGTAGCCCAGATGGCAGGCCATAAAAGGGCCTTGCACAATATTACTGAAGCTACATTGCCCTAGCATTTCACCGCTGCTTTTATCTAATAAGGCCCAGTGAATCGCTGAGCCTTGCTGATATTGCAGTCGCGCATTTTCTAATCTTAGCTGCCAAGCGAATGCCGTAAAAAACTCTTCATCACGTAGCGGATCCCAAGGGGCCAAATGGGGGCGGTTTTGCTGCTGAAAACCAGCCCATAACTTGGCCTGCTTAGGGTCTGCTTGAACCAAGCTTAAACGCTTGGTTTGTAATGATTCGGGGGCTTTACGGCTAAAAATCATAGTGCGTCTTGTGGATTGTTGGCGTGTAGCTTGGTTTCTAGCTCATTAATCCTGGCTTCTAACTCGTGCAATTTCTCACGGGTGCGTAGTAGTACTTCTTGTTGAATTTCGAACTCTTCGCGGGTCACCAAATCCATTTTAGTAAAGGCCGATGCCATCATGGCGCGGGCGTTTTTTTCCATATCTTTAGCAGGGCTGGCGGCAATCGCTTCTGAGATTTTGCTGGCGATTTCGTCAAAAAATTTGTCTTTTAACATGGTGTGGTGCTCCTTGTTTGATTGGGTTTTAGTTTAGCAGAAGCGGCTGTAATTAGGCTTGGTTGCCAGATGTTTTACATTTGCACTGAGTTGGGTGATGCGCACTACTCTGGTGCAAAATTTAGTTGCAGTGCACCATAGAACGTCTATTGTTGGTGCATGGTTTTGCTAAGCCTCTGAAGTTTGGTTGATTTATTGCTTGGCATGCTTTGTGCTGATATGTGAGTACACCACCCTTTTTAAAGGAGCACCCCATGAAATTCGTGTCTGCGATTATTAAGCCGTTCAAGCTCGATGAAGTTCGCGAAGCCTTGTCTGAAATTGGCGTACAGGGTTTAACCGTTACCGAGGTGAAAGGTTTTGGCCGCCAAAAAGGGCATACCGAGTTGTATCGTGGCGCTGAATACGTGGTGGATTTTCTGCCTAAGGTGAAAGTAGAAGTAGCGATTGGCGATGATCAGCTAGAGCAAACGCTAGAAGTCATCGAAAAAGCCGCTAACACCGGCAAAATTGGCGATGGCAAAATTTTTGTATTTGATCTGCAGCACGTGGTGCGGATTAGAACGGGTGAAATTGGCGAAGCAGCCATCTAATAAAAACCGCAGGAGAGAG
>NZ_JANXSO010000003.1 GCF_025352645.1 Iodobacter sp.
GAGCGCTGCTTGCTGCGCCCTCGCTGAACAGGGCGCAGCAAGCAGCGCCCCTACCGTAATTGGTCTACATGCAATACATGGCTTTGTTTGAGTAAGATGCATAGTCAGGAAGATTTATATTTTTGGGGCGCTGCTGTGCCTTTTCTGGACAAAGCGCAGCAAGCAGCGCCTCTACGATATATGAGTAAGAGGCATAAGTAGTATTCCACCTTTTTGCTATCTTTATCTCTTTATCCGCTTTTAGCCACTGGCTTCAATTTAACGTGGCTCCTCCTCCTAATGCTTTAAATAAACTGACCTGTGCCAATAATTGATCGCGGGTTGCGCTAATCAGCTCTAGCCTGCCATTAAATAAATTACGTTCACTATCTAATACGGTTAGGTAATCGCTATAGCCATTGTCGTAACGCAGGATGGCTAATTTGAGCTGACGTTCAAGGGCTGAGTTCTGGCTGGTTTGGGCTGTGGTTTTTTCTAGGCTGAATTGATTGATTTTTAGCGCGGCATAGGTATCTGCAAAGGCGTTTTGTACCGCTTGGCGATAGCCTGCCGCCGCGGCTTGATCTTGGGCTCGGGCCTGGTCGATTTGGGCTGCGTTTAGCCCGCCGTCAAAGAGTGGCATGCCAAGATTGCCTGCAAATTGCCAAGTTTTGCTGCCAGCAGCAAATAGATTGGCCAGCGGATTACTGGCTGTACCCAGTACCCCCGCTAAAGAGATACGTGGAAACCATGCTGCGCGGGCGGCGGCTACATCGGCATGGCTGGCACGTAGCTTGGCCTCTGCCTCGGCAATGTCGGGGCGGCGCAGTAAGAGATCAGAGGGAATCTGCGAGGGTAGCTGATTGGCAATATGAATATCACTGATTTGCTTGCCGCGCTGTAGCCCTTCTTCGATAAGCGTTCTTGGGGATTGCCCGCTAAGCACAGAAAGGATGCTTTCTGCTTGGGCAATTTTCGCTTGGTATTGGGGAACAATCGCTTGTGCTGCGGCAAAATCGCTCTCTGCCTGCCGTGCTTCTAGCTCGCTAATCAGCCCGCCTTGAAAGCGTTTTGTTTGTAAGGAAAAAGCCGCTTTGCGCGATGCAACGGTTTGCTTGGCCAGAAGGAGCTGGGCGTCCAGAGCGCGTAGATTGAAATAAGCTTGGGCCGTTTCTGCGCTGAGTGCCAGTTGTAAGCCCGTGTGCGCCGCTTGAGTGGATAAGAGCTGTTGTTTAGAAGCTTCTGTTTGGTTGGCAAGACGGCCCCATAAATCTAGCTCCCAGCTTGCCGCGCCTGCAACTTGGATGGTTGAGGTATCCCTGCTGTTTTGCTGCATGCTTTGCAATTCTAAACGAGGCCATTGGGCGGAGCTGCTGATGCCCAGTTTGGCGCGGGCTTCTTCTATTCTGGCAATGGCGATGCTTAGATTATGATTGTGCTGCAGTGTTTGCGCGATCAGCGTATTGAGTAGCGGGTCATCAAATGTTTTCCACCAGTCCTTAGCTATAGGGGCGTTATATGTGGATTGCGGTAAATCAAGGCTAGGTAGACTTTGCTCGGGAGTCATGGCGCAAGCCGTGCAGAGTAGCGCCAGCAGGCTGGCAATCAGGGATGGTTTCATTGCGAAGATCTCAAGGTGTGCGCCTGCTGTTATCAGCAGGCGCGGGTGTTTTTTTTGGGAGGGGCTACTTTTTCTTTATGCTCATAATCAGGCGGAAAAACAGCGGAATAAAGAAGATGGCAATAAAGGTGGCTGCCAGCATGCCGCCAATCACGGGCGTGCCTAGCGAATGGCGGCTGTTTGCCCCCGCGCCACTGGAGGTGATCAGCGGTACGCAGCCTAAAATAAAGGCGAGCGATGTCATGATAATGGGCCTGAAGCGCAACCTTGCTGCCTCAATGGCGGCGTCAGATAAGCTCATGCCTTCTTCAAACTTCATTACCGCAAATTCAACGATCAAAATAGCGTTTTTAGCCGCCAGACCAATCAGCGTCACCATGCCGATCTGAAAATACACGTCGTTATTCATATCCCGCATATATGCGGCCAGCAGGGCACCAAAGAGTGCAAAGGGCACCGAGGTAATCACGGCAAATGGCAAGCTCCATCTTTCGTATTGCGCCGCCAAAATTAAAAACACCATCACAATGCCAAGCAAAAAGGCAATGCCTGCCGTGCCGCTGGCTTCTTTCTCCTGATAAGCGCTACCGGTCCAGGCAAGGGTGTAATCGCTGCTGAGTGCGGCGGCGGTGACGCTTTCCATTGCCTTAATCGCGTCCCCTGAACTAACCCCTGCCGCAGGCTGGATCATAATTTTGGCCGCGCCAAAGATATTAAAGCGCTCTACCAGCTCTGGCCCGCTGGTGTCTTTAATGGTGACAAGGCTGGTGAGCGGAATCATGTCGCCTTTGGCAGATCGCACAAAAATATTACTCAGATCTTGAGGGCGTTTGCGATATTGGGCTTCAGATTGCAGCTGCACTTTGTAGGTGCGGCCAAAGCGGTTGAAATCGTTGATATAGAGCTGGCCCAGAGTGGCTTGCATGCTGCTGAATACATCATTGATATTGACCCCCAGCGCCTTGGCTTTTTCGCGATCCAGATCAACAAAATACTGCGGTACATTGGCGCGGAAGGTGGTCGTGACCTTGGCAAATTCAGGGCGTTTTTTTGCCGCATCAATCAGCTTTTGTGTGGCCGTGCTCAGCGCTTGCGAGCCTGCACCGTTACGGTCTTGCAAATAGCCCTCTAAGCCGCCGGTGGTCGACATGCCCATAATCGGTGGAGGGGTAAAGGCTGCAATCAGGCCGCTCTGGATGGAGTTGGCGTTTTGCATGGCTTTTTCTGCCAGCGAAAACGAATCCTGCCCTTGCCCCTTACGCTCGTCCCAAGGGGTGAGCGTCACAAAGCTGGTGGCGTGATTGGTGAGCTTGGAGCCGGATAAAATATCAAAGCCGGTAAAAGTGGTGACATTTTGTACTTCGGTCAGCTTGCTGAGCGCGGCATCTGATTCGGCGCTTACCTGACGGGTGCGGGCTAGTGAGGCGGCATCGGGCAGGGCAACGCTTACAAACATCGTGCCTTGATCTTCTGCCGGTACTAAGGAGGTAGGCACCAAGACATACAGCAAGGCCGTGCTGGCTAAAACACCCGCAAACAGCACAAAAGCCACGCCAACGCGGCGATTTAGAAACTTAACGCCCGCAATATAGCCTCCCGTGATCCGTTCAAAGAAACGGTTGAACCATACAAAAAAACGCGCAGGTTCGTGGTGGCCGGGCTTGAGCAAAAGCGCGCATAAGGCAGGAGATAGAGTAAGCGCCACAATGCCGGAAATAATCACTGAGATAGAAATCGTGATGGCAAATTGCTGATACATCACCCCGGTCATGCCACTCATAAAGGCCACGGGCAAAAACACCGCGCAAAGCACCAGCACAATCGCCACGACGGGGCCGGAGACTTCCTGCATAGCTTGAATCGAGGCCTCTTTGGCCGAGCAGCCCGTCTCGCGCATAATTCGCTCGACGTTTTCAAGCACCACAATCGCATCGTCCACCACAATGCCGATGGCCAGTACCATGCCAAATAGCGTAAGCAGATTGATAGAAAACCCGAACATCGCCAAACCGGCAAAAGTGCCGAGCAGGGATACCGGCACGGCAATGCAGGGAATCAGCGTGGCGCGGAAATTTTGCAAAAATAAATACACCACGCAAAACACCAGCACCATTGCTTCAAGCAAGGTGGTGACTACTTTCTCGATCGAGGTTTTAACAAATTTGGTGGTGTCGTAAGGAATCGCGTAGTCCATGCCCTGAGGAAAGCGAGTAGAGAGTTCCTGCATTTTGTTGGCAATGGCTTTGGATACATTCAGCGCATTGGCGCCCGGCTGGGCGTAAGTCACCAGCCCCACGGATGGCTTGCCATTACGCATGCCGGAAATATCATAATCATTACCCCCCATTTCTACACGGGCCACGTCTTTTAGCCGGATTTTTGCGCCATCAGGCATGGATTTCACAATAATGGCTTCAAACTCTGTTGGATCAGCCAGACGGCCTTTGGCGTTAATGGTGTAAGTAAAATCAACCGGATCATTGTCTGGTTCGGCCCCTAGCTTGCCCGCTGCAAATTGCGAGTTTTGCTCTTGCACGGCTTTAACCACATCGGCAGGCGTGAGCTTGAGCTGGGCCAGGCGATCGGGCTTTAGCCAGATCCGCATGGCGTAATCGGTGCCGCCCATCATGCTGGCATCCCCCACGCCGGGTATGCGTTTTAGATCATCCAGAATATTGAGTAGGGCGTAATTGGCAATAAAATTGCGATCATACTGGCCGGATGGCGAGCCTAAGGAGATCACCGACAGCACTTCGGTTGATTTCTTTCTGACGGTGACGCCTTGTCGTTTAACTTCATCGGGCATTTTGGCCAGCGCCGCCTGCACGCGGTTGTTGACGTCAATGGTGGCTTGGTCGGGGTTGGTGCCGACGGCAAAATAGACGTTCATATTCATTTGCCCGTTTGCCGCCGATTTGGATTGCAGATACAGCATATTGTCTACGCCGTTAATCTGTTGCTCCAAGGGGGATGCTACGGTTTGCGCAATGGTTTCTGCCGTAGCGCCGGGGTAGTTGGCGCTTACTGAAACCACAGCAGGCACGATATCTGGATATTGCTGAATAGGCAGCGAAAACATCGCAGCCAAGCCCGCCAGCATAATCACGATGGAAATCACCGAGGCAAAGATGGGCCGGTTGATAAAGAATTTAGAAAACATTTACCCCTCCTTTTTAATGCTGACTTGCTGGCCTGGGCGCGCTTTGATTAAGCCATCCACAATAATGCGCTCACCCGCTTTAAGGCCAGATTCCACTATCACCTCATGCCCTATGCTTTCTCCCAGCTGAACTTTGCGCGATTCAACGATGTTTTTGTCATTGAGCAGCAGCACGCGTTTTTCGGCTTGCAGCTGCACAATGGCGCGTTCTGGAATGGTGATGGCTTGCTGGCGAACGCCATTGTCTACAATCACGCGCACAAACTGGCCGGGCAGCAAATCCCCTTTGGGGTTATCAAATTGCGCCCGCATATTGATGGTGCCGGTGGCCGGATCAATGCGGTTATCTTGGAAATTGACCCGGCCCTTTAAGGGGTAAACCGTGCCATCAGCCAGCATGATTTGGGTGTTTAATTCTTTGCTGCTGCTTGGGTCTGGTGCTCGAGCTTGCTCAAACGCCTGATGATCTTGCTCGGCAACCGAGAAATTGGCGTAGAGCGGTGACATTTGCGAAATGGTGGTAAGCGGCTGAGGCGCGCTGCTGCTGATCAAGCTGCCCTCGGATTGCGCTTCTTTACTGCTGATGCCAGAAATGGGCGCGGTCACTTTGGTGTAGCCTAAATTAAGTGTGGCGGTTTTAACTTTGGCTTGTGCCGTTTGCACGCTGGCCTCTGCGGCAGCAAAAGCGCTGATGGCATCATCGTTATCTTTTTCAGAAACTGCGTTTTCTTTAAAGAGCGGTGCAATGCGATCTTTATCGGCTCTAGCCTTGTTTAAAATGGCCTGTTGCCGAGCCAGCTCCCCCTGGGCTAAATCCAGCTCTGCCTTATATGGTTCTGGATCAATCTCAAATAAAACCTGCCCTTGTTTAACGGGCCGTCCCTCGGTAAAAGTGCGCTTAAGCAAAATGCCGCCAACCCGAGCGCGCACTTCTACATCCCGCACCCCGGAGGTTTCGCCAACAAACTCTGAGCGCATGGCAATATCGTGCGGCTGGATCAGGAGTGCTGTTACTTCAGGCAGAGGCGCGGCGGTAGGGGCGGGTGCAGAGTTGCAGGCGCTGAGGATCAGGGCCAAGCAGAAGGGGAGCGCTTTGGGGGAGGTGGGCATCATCGGGCTCTCGTTTCAAATAAAAAGCCCCGTTAACCGGGGCTTGCTGGCTGATTAAAAAAGGCTAAGTGGCGGCTTGGTTTATTGGTATTGGGTGCGCTTGAGGCGGCCTGGGTGCATATCGGCCGGTGTGACTTCCTTAGCTTCCTTTGCCGCTGAATGTGGCTTGCTGTGGGCTTGTGCCTCCATTGGCGGGCGGGCACGTTGCGTGAAGGGAATAATTCTCGGCGTTTTAGTGTGTGATTTGGCTTGAGCGTGGTTTGTTTGACTTGGGTTTGCGGCTTTTTCCGAATGAACGTGATTCATTGCTGGACGGCTTGGCTCTTTAAAGGGCGTCGCACCCGCTGCGCTGGCAAAGGCAGAAAGGGTGAGGCTGGCACTAATGGTAAGGGCAAGAATAGATTTGTTCATGGCTGCTTTCCTGTTAAAGGTGTGGAGCCATTAAACCGTGCTTATGTAAACCGCTTGATGGCTTGGCGGCCCTTTTTGTAAATGGCGTGTAAACAGCACTCATTTGCTGTCGTTCCCTTGGGGGTGGGCGGGTTATGCTCTTATAGGAAACAAGATATGCGTAGCGTAGGCACATAGCTGTGCCCACGCGGCAGTGTTGGGGCATACAAACATGCCTCCTCGCATCGGGCAAAACGCCAATGGCATATGCGGCGCGTAGGGCATAAAAACATGCATCCTACATTTGAGGCGGGAGTTTGAAATCCGCATATTTAAAAAATATTGTGTCTTCGGGGACGCTTTTTCCTTGTATGGATTAAAGCGCGTTGTGATCAAAAATACTGAGGTGGTGAATGAGTGCACATTTAATTTTAGTGGATGATGATGCAGATTTGCGTGCGCTACTCAGTGATTATTTAGTGGCTCAGGGCTATCGTGTTACGGCAGTGGGTGATGGCGATGCGATGTTGGCAGCCATGGAGGCGGTGACGTTTGATTTGCTGATTTTGGATATCATGCTGCCGGGGGAAGATGGGCTAACGCTCTGTCGTAATTTAAGGGTGAATTCTCATCTGCCCGTGTTGATGCTTACGGCCCGTGGCGATGAGCTGGATCGGATTATTGGCTTAGAAATGGGGGCTGATGATTATTTGCCCAAGCCATTTAACCCTAGAGAGCTCTTGGCGCGAATCAAAAGTATTTTGCGCCGTGCTCCTGAATCAGCCATGGCGACCAAGGCGCGGCGGCTGCGTTTTGCAGGCTGGGAGCTGGATCTGGCCGCGCAATATTTATTAGGTGCAGATGGCGTGGTGGTGGTGCTATCTACTGGGGAATACCGGCTATTGCAAATGCTGGCAGAAAACCCCAATCGAGTTTTATCAAGAGATCAGCTGATGGATGCTATTAATGGCAAAGAGGCGGGGCCATTTGATCGCACCATTGACGTGATGATAGGCCGCTTGCGCCGCCGCCTTGGCGACGATGCACGCGAGCCGCTGCTGATTAAAACCCTGCGCAGCAGCGGCTATATGTTGGCATGTAAGGTGGAGGCTTGCTGATGCGGCGGATAATCAGCGTTCTTGGTGTTGCTCACGGCGGCAGGCTTAAGGGGGGATTAATGCGCTTTTGGCCTAAAACACTATTTGGTCAAATGTTACTGGTGATGCTCACAGGGCTGTTTATCGCCAATGCCGCTGGAATCTGGCTGGTGCTTAATGATAGAGCTAGGCTGGCTTACGCTTTGCGAACCGAATACGTGGCCCAGCATATGGCCAGCGCCTTGAATGTGCTGAGTGAAACGCCTGATACTTTTCGCCCGCGCTTGCTTACCGCATTAAGTAATCCAATTAATAAGGTGGAGTTGGGGGGAGACTGGTTGATTCCTGATGTAGAGACGCTGGATACGCGGCATTTTGAATCGCTGGTGCGGGCTCAGTTGCGTAAGCCAGAGCGAGTGCAAGTGGTGTCGATAAAATACGAAGCGCTGCATGGCCCAAAGGATGCGGCATGGAGCGAGCTCACTGAAGGCGCGTTAATGATGGTGACGCTGCAAGGGCAGTTGGCGGATGGCACGGTCGCTACGTTTCATTCATCTAAACTGGGCAATGTGCTGATTCGGGAGCCTTGGCGCATTGTGGGCTGGCTGGCCTTAGTGGCGCTGGCAGCCGCGCTGCTTTCAATTTGGGCGGTACGGCGGCTGACTAAACCGCTATCGGTTTTTGCCGCTGCATCAGAAGGCTTGGCAAAAAACCTGCACCAGCCTGCATTACCGGAGACAGGGCCAGCAGAAGTGGCCCATCTGGCTCGTACATTTAATAGTATGCAATCCGCGATTAAGCTCTATTTAAGCGCCCGCTCGCAAATGCTGGCAGGCATTTCCCACGATCTGCGTTTACCCATTACCCGCGTGCGTTTGCGTCTAGAAAAGCTGCAAGACCCATCACAAAATGCCGCGATTGAGCACGATTTAGAAGAAATGGAAAACTTAATCGCCGATACGCTGGCTTTTTTACGGGCAGGCAGTAGCGCCGAGGCCAGTGTTAAATTGCATTTTATGGATTTACTGGAAGGCGTGATCGAAGATATGGAGGCCCTTGGTGCGCAAATTACCGTCAGTGGGCATAGTCGTGCCGTGATGATTGGCTGCCCACAAGCGCTAAGACGCTGCCTAGGCAATCTACTCGACAACGCCCTGCGTTACGGCGGCGTGCAGATTGATGTTGATGTACAGGCGCAAGCCGGGATGATCATCGTATCGATAGCTGATCATGGGGACGGCATCGCTGAAGCTGATCTAGAACGCGTGTTTGAGCCCTATGTGCGCCTAGAAACCTCCCGCTCCCGCCATACCGGAGGCAGTGGCTTGGGGCTTGCCATCGCCCGTGCCATTGCCCGTGCACATGGAGGAGATATCTTGCTGAGTAATCGAGCGGATGGTGGATTGATGGCGGTTGTTCAATTGCCATTGTGAGGTGCTTGTAAGTTGAACAGATTTTTGATTTTTTAGTGTGAAAGTAAATGGTCACACGAAAGTTTTTTGTGTTTTCATAAAAGGTGCTTATCTGCACCCTCTATGGCATAAAGGGCCCGGATTTCAGGCTCTTTCCCCCGCTCCCCGCGCCTTCATTTTTATAATCTTTATACTTTCTTTATACCCACCGCTCTGTTTTTACCAAAGTCTTTACACCGTTTTCCATAAAGTGCATGGGTCGATTCTTCTTTATAAGAGTTACCCATGGATGTGATTTATTTAGGCGCTTTATGCGTATTTGCGGCTTGCCCAGTCTTGCTTTTGCTGGCGTGTAGCCATTTGGGTGGTGAATCATGATTGTGCTGATTTCTGTCGTTGCCGCTGTTTTAATTGTTTACCTTTTTTACGCGCTGTTTAAACCGGAGCGTTTTTAATGACTACCGATGCTTTGCTCCAGTTGGGGCTGTTTTTGTCTGTTTTATTATTGTTGTCGTGGCCGCTGGCGATTTTGATCAACAAAGTGATGCAGGGCGAAACTCCACTGCCATTACGGGTTTTAAAGCCTGTTGAGCGTGTGATTTACCGGCTTGCTGGCGTGAATTCAAGCCAAGAAACCGGCTGGAATTCTTACGCATTTGGCTTGTTGCTATTCAACTTTGTCGGTGCAGTGGCTTTATATGCATTGCAGCGTTTACAAGGTGGCTTGCCGTTTAATCCTCAGGAGCTGGGGGCAGTTAGCCCAGATTCTGCATTAAATACCGCGATTTCCTTTGTCGCCAACACCAACTGGCAGGGCTACGGTGGCGAAACCACCATGTCTTACCTCACGCAAATGCTGGGTTTAACCGTACAGAACTTTGTTTCCGCGGCAACGGGTATTGCGGTAGTGATTGCCTTGATTCGTGGTTTTGCACGGCATAGCGCTAGCACGGTGGGTAATTTCTGGGTGGATTTAACGCGGGTTACTTTATATATCCTGCTACCGCTTTCTTTGATCTGGTCTTTGCTGTTTGTAGGGCAGGGCGTGATTCAGAATCTGGATGGCTATAAGGAAGTGCAAACGGTTCAGGCGGTGACGTTTCAGCAGCCTAAACAAGATAGCCAGGGCCTTGTGGTGAAAGATGCCAAGGGCGCACCTGTCATGGAAGACATCGTTAGCCATACGCAAACCCTAGCGATGGGCCCAGTTGCATCGCAAGAAGCGATTAAGCTTTTGGGCACAAATGGTGGCGGTTTCTTTAACGCTAACTCCGCTCATCCTTTTGAAAACCCAACACCATTTAGTAACTTCTTACAAATGTTAGCGATTTTCATTATTCCTGCAGCCTTGTGTTTTGTATTTGGCCGGATGGTGGGGGATGCGCGTCAGGGCTGGGCGATTATTGCGGCCATGACGGTGATTTTTGTGGCGATGACCTGCGGGTTGTTTTATGCCGAGCAAGTAGGCACTAAGGGCTTAAGCAGCCTAGGCGTGGATCAGATGGTCAGTACGACACAAGCTGGCGGCAATATGGAAGGCAAGGAAGCCCGCTTTGGGATTACGGCTACGGCGCTGTTTGTAGCGGTGACGACATCGGCATCCTGCGGTGCGGTGAATGCCATGCACGATTCCTTAACCCCGCTGGGTGGCTTATTCCCAACCGCGTTGATGCAGCTGGGTGAGGTGGTGTTTGGTGGTGTGGGTACAGGCCTTTACGGCATGCTGGTGTTTGCGATCTTGGCGGTGTTTATTGCAGGGCTGATGGTGGGCCGCACGCCTGAATACTTAGGCAAAAAGATCGAAATCTTTGAAATGAAGATGAGCGCTTTAACGATCTTAGTGACGCCGATTCTGGTGCTGGTGGGGACCGCGATTGCCCTGATGGTGGCAGATGGCAAAGTGGGGATTCTGAATCCCGGTGCGCATGGCTTAAGCGAAGTGCTCTATGCCTTTACTTCAGCTGCAAATAATAACGGTAGTGCCTTTGCTGGCCTGTCTGCTAACACACCGTTTTATAACGTGATGCTGGGTATCGCCATGTGGTTTGGCCGCTTCCTGATTATTGTGCCGGTGCTGGCGATGGCAGGCTCTTTAGCTGCTAAAAAACGCCTCAGCGCTACAGGCGGCACGCTGCCAACGCATGGCCCTTTGTTTGTGGTGCTTTTAGTAGGGACCGTGATGCTGGTGGGGGCTTTGAACTACGTTCCTGCACTGGCGCTGGGCCCTGTGGCGGAGCATTTGCAGATGATTGCGCCGGTTAAATAGTCCTTCTTAATATGTTGCGTAGGGCGGGTGCAACCCGCGTATTTATTTAGCATTGCTCGCGGGTTGCACCCCAATCCTATCAACTTAAGGTGAATTCGTAGGTTGGGTTAGCAGTCTGCGTGCGAGGTTTACCTCGCTCAGCGATATATCGCGTAACCCAACATTCTTTTGCGCTAAATGTTGGGTTACGCAGGTTTATCCGCCCCTAAATAGGCGAATAAACCAGCTAACCCAACCTACGAAGATCTCTCCTTCGCTGGTTTTATGTCAGTGGATAGGACTGCGTTTCACTTGCCCTACACGTGCAAATTTGCAATCAAACCATTGCAACTCCTTTTGGTAAAAAGCGATGAATACTACAGATGTGAATCGTACTAAGCCCGCCGCAGCGCCTATACCGGCTGCTGCTGTGGCGGTACACAATGTGCCTAGTGCTAATAAAAAACTTTCTTTACTTGATCCGCAGCTGATTCAGCCGGCGATTATTGATTCGTTTAAAAAGTTAGCGCCTAAAACCCAGCTTAAAAACCCAGTGATGTTTGTGGTGTATGTGGGCAGTATTTTAAGCACCTTGCTGCTGATTCAAGCCCTAGCAGGGCACGGTGAAGCCGCGCTTAGCTTTATTGCCGGGGTAACCGCATGGCTGTGGTTTACCGTGTTGTTTGCAAACTTTGCTGAAAGCTTGGCAGAGGGGCGCAGCAAGGCGCAGGCCGCTTCTTTAAGAAACACCAAGAAAAATGTAGTCGCTAAGAAATTGTCCGGCCCTGGCCGTAAATATGGCAAATCGATAGCCGACAGCGCCAGTCTGCGTAAAGGTGATTACATTCTGGTGGAAGCCGGTGATGT
Organism: Iodobacter sp.; assembly: GCF_025352645.1. Classification (GTDB taxonomy): domain Bacteria; phylum Pseudomonadota; class Gammaproteobacteria; order Burkholderiales; family Chitinibacteraceae; genus Iodobacter. Next base: position 11,882 of record NZ_JANXSO010000003.1, read on the forward strand.
GATTCCTGCCGATGGCGAAGTGATTGAAGGCGTGGCTTCGGTGGATGAATCGGCCATTACCGGTGAATCTGCACCGGTGATTCGCGAATCGGGCGGTGACTTTACTGCGGTAACCGGCGGTACACGGGTGCTTTCTGATTGGATGGTGGTGCGTGTTAGCGTGAATCCGGGTGAGGCTTTTCTGGATCGCATGATTGCGATGGTAGAAGGCGCTAAGCGTCAGAAAACACCGAATGAAATTGCCCTCACGATTTTACTGGTGGCACTGACCATTGTGTTTATGGTGGTGACCATCACGCTGCTGCCATTCTCGCTATTTAGCGTGGCGGCGGGGCATAGCGGCTCACCGATTACCATTACGGCGCTGATTGCACTCTTGGTGTGTTTGATTCCCACCACCATTGGCGCTTTATTGTCGGCCATTGGTGTAGCAGGGATGAGCCGCATGATGCAGGCCAATGTAATCGCCACATCGGGCCGTGCGGTAGAAGCGGCGGGGGATGTGGATGTGTTGATGCTGGATAAAACCGGCACCATCACACTGGGTAATCGTCAGGCTTCCGCCTTTGTGCCCGCGCCTGGTGTGACCATGGAAGAGCTGGCGGACGCTGCGCAATTGGCGTCCCTCGCCGATGAAACTCCAGAAGGGCGCAGTATTGTGGTGCTGGCCAAGCAAAAATTTAATCTGCGTGAGCGCCAACTATTAAGCCACGCCGTTGAGTTTGTGCCTTTTACTGCGCAAACCCGTATGAGTGGTGTGAATTACGATGAGCGCTTGATTCGCAAGGGTGCCATCGACGCAATTAAAAAACACGTGGCCAATATGGGCGGTGCATTCCCTGAAGCGGTTGGCAAGATCGCCGATGAAATCGCCCGCCGTGGCTCAACCCCTTTACTGGTGAGCGATGGCGCTAAGGTGATGGGCGTGATTGAGCTAAAAGACATCGTGAAGGGCGGGATTAAAGAGCGCTTTGCCGAGCTGCGTCAGATGGGGATTAAAACCATCATGATCACGGGTGATAATCCGCTGACTGCTGCGGCGATTGCCGCCGAAGCTGGCGTGGATGATTTCTTGGCCGAAGCAACGCCAGAAGCCAAACTCGCCATGATTCGCCAGTATCAAGCCGAAGGTAAATTGGTAGCGATGACGGGTGACGGCACCAATGATGCTCCTGCGCTGGCGCAAGCCGACGTGGCGGTGGCGATGAATACCGGTACACAAGCGGCTAAAGAAGCTGGCAATATGGTGGATTTGGATTCTAATCCCACCAAATTGATTGAGATTGTAGAAATCGGCAAGCAAATGCTGATGACTCGCGGCTCATTAACCACCTTTAGTATTGCCAATGATGTAGCCAAATACTTTGCCATTATTCCCGCAGCGTTTGTTTCGACTTACCCGCAATTGGGCGCTTTAAATGTTATGGGATTAAATAGCCCGAATTCAGCCGTGATGTCGGCGGTGATTTTTAATGCGCTGATTATTATGTTTTTAATTCCTTTGGCATTAAAAGGTGTGAAATACCGCGCTCAGGCCGCTGCGCAATTACTGAGAAATAATCTCTTAGTTTATGGTTTGGGTGGTTTATTAGTGCCTTTTGCCGGAATTAAACTGATTGATATGGCATTAGGTGCAATGGGCTGGGTTTAAAAAGGCCCGCTTTTAAAGCGATAGGACTGGCGTATGGACATGATTGGGAATGCACTGCTCATTGTTGTCATGCTGCTGTTGCCCTACGGGGTGTGGCGTTGCGCCAGCTGGTGTTGGCGGCGCTCACCCACCCTCAGTGAATATTTAGCCAAACACACTGCATGCAAGGGGGAGGGGGAAGTGGGGTGTTTCCGCTGTGGTGCCTTCCACTCCTTAGAGGCTGAAGATATGTCCGCTGTACGTTGTAAAACCCTGTGCCGCTGTTGCAAAACAGTGCTGTGGCGTAGTGATTTCTGATGTGGCGAGCCAGCTTGGCTGGCCGCTTTATTGAGTGATTTACCTTTGAAGCAACCCGTAAGGTTAGCACAAGGATTAATAATGAATGCCCAACTAAGACCCGCTCTTGTAATTTTTGCCCTGCTTTCAGTTGTTACTGGCTTGGCTTATCCACTCATGGTAACTGGCATTGCTCAAGCCACTATGCCTGATCAGGCCAATGGCAGCCTTATTTCAGATCAAGGCAAGACGGTTGGCTCTAGCCTGATCGGCCAGAATTTTAGTGAGCCGCAGTACTTCTGGGGCCGACCATCTGCCACTGGCCCGATGGCTTATAACGGCAATGGCTCTAGTGGCGCTAACTTAGGCCCAACCAATCCAGCCTTGCTAGATGCTATAAAAGCACGGGTTGAAGCACTGAAAAAAGCCCATCCTGGTCAGGCGGGTAGTATCCCCGTTGATTTGGTAACGGCATCGGCCAGTGGCCTTGACCCGCATATCAGCATCGCCGCTGCTCAATACCAATTAGAGCGGGTGTCGGCAGTACGTAAGCTATCAAGCGATAAAGTGAGTAAACTGTTGGTAGAAAACACGGAGGGTCGTCAGTTTGGTGTATTTGGCGAGCCACGTGTCAATGTGCTGAAGCTGAATATCGCACTGGATCAGCAATACCCACTGGCGAAGTAGTCGCTTAAAAAAGGTCTGTAGACACTGTGTTCTCCCGCCCTCTGTGTCTACATATTTTAGGTCTTTAACTCCCGCCCCCTCCCATTACCCACAAGCCAACAATGACCGATACCCGCCCCGATCCTGATTCCCTGCTCGATAAAATCAAGCGCACCGATCAACTGGCTGCGCGTGGGCGTTTGAAGATTTTCTTTGGCGCGTGTGCCGGTGTGGGAAAAACTTTTGCCATGCTGGCGGCGGGTCATGTGCAGCAGCGCCTAGGTGTGGATGTGTTGGTGGGGGTGGTTGAAACGCATGGCCGCAGCGAAACGGCTGCCCAGCTACAAGGCTTAGAAGTTTTGCCTGCTGCCAAAATTGAATATCGCGGCCAATGGCTGCCGGAGTTTGATTTAGACGCCGCACTGGCCTTAAAGCCAACGCTGATTCTGATTGATGAGCTGGCGCACTCCAATGTGGCAGGTTCGCGCCACCCCAAGCGCTGGCAAGATGTGGAAGAGCTGTTGGCGGCGGGGATTGACGTTTACACCTCGCTGAATGTGCAGCACTTAGAGCGCCTAAACGATGTGGTTGGGCAGATTACTGGCATTGTGGTGCGCGAAACGCTGCCAGACCACGTATTTGACGCGGCCAATGAGGTTACGCTGGTCGATTTGCCGCCAGATGAGCTGTTGCTGCGCCTCGCCGAGGGTAAGGTTTATCGGCCTGAGCAGGCCACGCGCGCCAGCCAAAATTTCTTTCGTAAAGGTAATTTACTGGCGCTGCGCGAGCTGGCCTTGCGCCGCACGGCCGATCGGGTGGATGCCCAAATGCGTGCGTACCGGGCGGATCAATCTATCCAGCCGGTTTGGCAGGCGCATGAACGTTTACTCATTAGCATCGGGCCGTATTCCGGTGGCGATAAGCTGATCCGTAATGCCTGCCGCCTTGCTGCCAGCTTGCACGCCGATTGCTTGGTGGTGTATGTAGAAACACCTGAGCTGCAGCGCCAAGGCGAGACTACGCGTAAGCAGGTGTTAAAAACGCTGAAGCTGGCGCAGGAACTCGGCGCAGAAACCAGTGTGTTGGCAGGGGTAGATCTGGTGGATACCCTGTTGGCCTTTGCCCGCAGCCGTAATGTATCCAAAATTGTGGTGGGTAAATCGCAGCGCAAAAATCTATCGCGCTTTTTGCGCCGCCCCTTATCAGAGCGGTTAGTGCAAAAGGCCAGTGATGTAGATGTGTATGTGGTGGCGCACGATATGAGCGACACGGCCACGGCAGATTCATCCCCCAATAGCCTGTTGTTTGATGAAGAAACACCTAAGCTGCAGCGCCATGGCTATCTGGCTGCGCTGGGCGCATCGGCCATCACCACGCTGCTGGCGGCGGGCCTACTGCAAATTTTTGATATGGCCAATGTGGTGATGCTGTATCTGTTGGCGGTAGTGCTGGTTTCGGTGCGCTATGGCCGAGGCGCGGGGGTAATGACTTCGCTATTGTCGGTGGCGTCGTTTGATTTCTTTTTTGTCGCTCCCCGCATGTCGTTTACTGTGTCAGATACCCAGTATTTGCTGACTTTTGGCGTGATGTTGGCTGTGGCCTTAATTATTAGCCACCTGACATCCCGCTTGCGTTTTGAAGCTATGGTGGCCACTTACCGTGAGCGGCGTACGCGGGCTTTATACGAGCTGAGCAGAGAGCTATCCGGCGCACTGACTGCCACGCAAATTGTAGAAACCAGCGTGCGTCATCTGGATGGCTTGTTTCAATCAAAAACGCTGCTGTTTATTCCTGATAGCGAAGAAAAAGTACGCGTATCACACGAGCATGCCAATGCCGATTTAGGCATCGCCCAGTGGGTGTACGACTATCAGCAGCCAGCAGGGCTGGGAACCCACACCCTGCCTGCCGCGCCTCTACTTTATATTCCGCTGAAAGCGCCGATGCGCACCCGTGGTGTGCTGGCGCTTTTGCCTGGGGACAGCAAACATGTGTTTATACCCGAGCAGCAAAGGCTGCTAGAAACCGCCGCCAGCCAAATTGCGCTGGCGCTGGAGCGGGTGCATTACGTGGAAGTGGCGCAAGACGCCATTGTAGTAATGGAATCAGAGCGCCTGCGTAATGGCGTGCTGTCGGCCGTCTCACATGATTTACGCACCCCGCTAACCACCTTAGTGGGCCTAGCTAGCCTGCTAGATAAAGACGAGCTGCCGCCACACTTGCGGCATATTTCGCAAAGCCTACAAAAAGAAGCAATGCGAATGAATCATATGGTCAGCAATCTCTTGGATATGGCTAAGCTGCAGTCGGGCGTAAAACCCAATAAAGAATGGCAGTTGCTAGAAGAATCCGTAGGCGGTGCGGTCAGGGTGGCGGGGGCGAGCTTGCATGCGCATCAGGTGAAGGTTGAGCTGCCCGCTGATCTACCTATGTTGGAATACGATGCGGTGCTGATGGAGCGGGTGCTGGTTAATTTACTAGAAAACGCCGCCAAATATACGCCTGCTGGCAGTATTATGACGATCTCTGCAAAAAAAGACGGCGCTATGCTGCGGGTTTGTGTCAGTGATAATGGCCCAGGCTTACCAGAAGGCGCAGCCGAGCGTTTGTTTGATAAATTTACCCGTGGCACCGTCGAATCTGGCGCGCCAGGCGTTGGCCTTGGCCTCGCCATCTGCCGCAGTATTGTGCTGGCGCACGGCGGGCAAATCAGCGCCAGAAATATAGACCCACACGGCGCAGCATTTGAATTTACCCTGCCGATGGGCACACCACCTGTATTTGAAAGTGCAGATTGAAAATCCTAAGTTTGTGCCTACAGGTCTTTCTTCATTTTCTCGTTTGAAAAATAAATAAGGTCCGCATGTCAGATATTCCAATTACCGTTGTCATTATTGAAGATGAAAAACCGATCCGGCATTTTTTGTCGGCATCGCTGATCGATGCAGGCATGCAGGTGTTTGATGCAGAAACGGGTAAAAAAGGCCTGATCGAAGTCGCCACCCGCAAGCCAGATCTGGTGATTTTAGATTTGGGCCTACCCGATATGGACGGCGTGGCGGTGATTACCCAGCTGCGTGAGTGGTGCGAGCTTCCCATTTTAGTGCTGTCGGCCAGAACGCAAGAGGCCGAAAAGGTAAGGGCGCTGGATGCGGGGGCGGATGATTTTTTAACCAAACCTTTTGGCGTGCCGGAATGCCTAGCACGAATCCGTGTTTTGCTGCGCCGCCATTCCCGAGGGCAAAATGTGCAGCAGGTGCAGGAGTTTGGCCAAGTTAGAATCGATCTGGTCAATCGTCAGGTCTATAAAAGTGATGCACCAGTCCACCTGACGCCTATCGAATATAGATTGCTGACAACCTTGCTTAGATTCCCAGGCAAGGTGCTGACACATCGCGAGCTGCTTAAAGCCGTTTGGGGACCATCCCACTCAGAAAGCAGCCAATACTTACGCGTGTATATGGGCCATCTGCGACAAAAACTCGAGGTTGATCCGGCATTGCCACAGCATATCGTCACAGAAACCGGCGTTGGGTATCGATTGATAAGCTAGGCTTTGGCAGAAGAGATCTCTCCACTTAAAACCCAAATTTTGAACCACGGAGAACACGGAGTTTCGCAGAGAAAGTCTTCATGCTTTTCTCCGTGGCCCTCTGTGTCCTCTTTTTTCTCCGTGGTTCAAGATTTGGGTTTGTTTAAAATACTATCCAGCGCGCGGGCAAAATTTTGCCGGTCGGCGCTGTTCATCGCACTTGGCCCGCCGGTGTCGATGCCGCTGGCGCGTAGCGTATCCATAAAATCACGCATATTTAGCCGCTCGCCGATATTCTCTTTACTTAAGCGCTCGCCACGTGAATCTAGCACTAAGCCGCCTTTGGCAATCACGTCAGAGGCCAAGGGGATATCAGAGGTGATAATTAAATCGCCTTGCTGGCACAGCTCCACAATCCGGCGGTCCGCCACATCAAAACCATGCTCCACCACCAATGACTTTAAAAAAGGCGAGGCGGGGGTTTGAATATACTGATTGGCAACAAAAGTGCATATCACTTCGCAACGCACTGCAGCGCGAAATAAAATCTCTTTAATTACCTTTGGGCAGGCATCGGCATCAACCCAGATTTGCATGATTAAACTACTCCTAAAGCTAAATAGAATGGTATTGGCCACCAAAAGAGCAAAAGTGGCTACTTAAAATGATTTGAGAATACTCTTAATATTGAATTCAATTTTTTCGTGGTTTTAGTGGGTATCCTATCAGCTTAACTATTTGTCACGGCTTTGCCGCATACACAAATATTGAAGTATCGCAGGGTGGGTTGCACCCTGATCCTGTCAACTTAAAGGCTTGTAGAATGTGTAGGGTGGGCGCGTTTTTTGCCCACGCTGTGTGCATCCGCGTGGGCAAGATAAACCATCTTGCCCACTCTACATGGTGTGCCTAAGTTGATAGGATTGGGGTGCACCCCGCGAGCAATGCTGAAAAAAACGCGGGTTGCATTCATCATATGAATGGCATATTACTTAACTTGATAAGATTGGCTTTTAGGGGGCTCGAAAAAGCGATCTACCTAATAAGATAAAGCGCGTGCTAAAAAAATAGCGCTGCATATACTTGATATGCAAGGGGATTTTCTTATTGCGCAAGGCAGCATGATAAGAGCATGTGGTTTTTTTGAGGCTCCCTTCTGTGTGTTTTGTAAACGATGTTTTATCCTTGTGGATTATATCGCGTATTGCTTTGTAAAAAAATCACGGCCACTCGCCGTGGATTTGAAACCTGTTGGTGTTAATCTGCCTTATCCTTTTTATGTGTATTCCAATGACATCTAGCAATGATCTCTATCAGGCGATAGAAAGCGCAGAACTTGCACTTAAACGCCAAAAATTAAAACAGGCTAAATTACTGCCATTGGCCTTATTAATCTTTTTTGCCGTGGTGTTTGTGCTGGGCACTCTTTATAAATCGCGCTATCCGGCATTGGCTTATCTTTGTGCCTTTGCCGAAGCCGCTATGGTGGGGGCGCTAGCCGATTGGTTTGCGGTAGTGGCTTTGTTTCGTAGGCCGCTGGGCTTACCTATTCCGCATACAGCTATCGTACCCAGAAATAAAATGCGTATTGCCGATAGCCTTGGTAGTTTTATCCAGAGTAATTTTTTATCGCCCGAACGCATCGTTGGCAAAATACGTGAGTTTAATCCTGCTTTAAAAATAGCCGCTTGGTTAAATCAAAAAGAAAACGTGCGCCATTCCGCTAATCTATTAGTGCGCATGCTTTCTTATAGCCTTAATACGCTGCATGACGGGCGCTTATTGGTGTTTTTAAAAAGCAATATGCTGGCTGAATTACAGCGTATTGATATCAGTAAATTCAGCGGCCATATTTTAGAATCTTTAACTCAAAATGGCCGCCATCATCATGTATTAAATGAAGTGCTGCACGAGCTAGATAAAATTCTAGGCCGTATTGAAACGCAGGAGACACTGGCAGAAGTGGCAGCGCATGAAATTTCATTCTTAAAATATATGGCGCTGGATAAAGTCGCCAGCAAATATTTATCTGAAAAAATGCTAGCAGCGGTGCAAAAAGAATTACGCGCCATGCAGGAAAACCCACAACACCATTTACGCCTGCAATTTGACGGCTATATTGCACAGTTTGTAGAAAAATTAAAGCACGATGTAGAGTTTAAGCAAAGGGGGGAAGTGATTAAAAATGAATTACTTTCTCATCCTGCCCTAGGTGAATATATTGAAACGCTGTGGGGGCAATTACTCACCTGGCTGCATAGCGATTTGCACCGAGTTGATTCCACTATTCGTGCCAATATCGTTACTTTGGCCGCAACACTGGGTAAAAAACTGCAGGAAAATGTGGAAATACAACAATGGATTAACGCCCAGATAGAAAACGCCGCACCACCTGTGATTGAAGAATACCGAGAAAGAATCGGCGTGTTTATTAGCGACCAAGTTAAAACTTGGGACGAGCAATATATGGTTGAGCGCATTGAGCTAAATATCGGTACAGATTTACAGTTTATCCGCGTTAGCGGCACTTTAGTGGGTGGATTGGTAGGCCTGCTGATTTATTGTGTGGCGGGGTATTTGGCTTAATGGGCAAGCACTAAACAATAAGGCGGCAAAGTGTGCGCCTTATTGCTTAGTGTGGTTTTATTGCTGAGGGCTTTGTTCGTTTTGAATTAAGTCTTCATAGAAAAGAGCAGAAGTAGTTTGGATATAAGGTAGGAACCATAAAAATCCAATGCCGCAAGTTATAATTGAAAGTAAAAACCATCCAAAAAACCGAAAGTGAAGATAGCATAGCTTCCAGCGATTGCCATACATCAGCGCTTTACTACGATTAAGCGTTGCCATAATGTCTAATTCTGGCTGATCACGGCGAATATAAAATACCAGCGCATAAGAATAAGCCGCCATTATCCCAGGAATAATCAGTAGTATCATCCAAAGGATAATAAGCAATAAGGTAAGCAGGTAGGTGAGGAGTGATGGAATAAACTCTGTAAAGCCTTTGGCCAATAAATTGGTATCAACTTTTTGCTCACGAATAATCGCTAAATAAAAATAAGTAAAGCCTAGGGCAATAGGGCCTGAAACCAGAAGGCTTAAAGCGGCGGGGATGACTCCCGGCTGATTGAGTATTGCAATGACGATGACGTACACGAGGCTGACTAAAACCGGCGTGGTCCATTTGCCACGTAAAATATCCCGAGCTTGGGTCATAAGGTCTTGGTTACTGATGCTGCTAACGGCAATCATTTGCGTGTCCTTTTTTGATGGCTTTTTGTAACCAATCGCATGATTTTTGGTAAGAAAAGAGCAAGCATATCACAGCGATTGTTTTGTAAACTGGCAGGAGTAATAAATGACGCTGCACCTGGTCGGCCAGATATAGCGCTTTTTTATAAGAGATAAGGTGTTTTATTTAACTGGATCTGATTATGTCTCTTGCTCAATAACGCTAATGTAAGTCGATTTATTACAGTCGCACGTTGTTTTTGCATTTGTAGGGTGGGTAAAACCCTATACGCGTTAACCAAATTGCTTTTGTCTTAGCAAGTAGCGAAAAAACACAATGATTACGTTCTCTGCATGGGGCTAAAAATCCCCTTGAAGCACGCCGAAGCGAGGAATAAGCGGATTGGGGTTTCGGAAAAGGGGTAGCGGGCTTGCTCCCGAGCAGCCTTTTTCGCCGAGTCGATTATCCGCAGTGAGGGGCCTTCGTGCTGGTTGGGGCGGCTTTCTTTGCTTACTTGCTTGGGCCGTACAAGAAAGTAAGTTCCAAGCGGGGATCCCGCATCTAAATCAACGTGCCAAAGGCACTGAAAAAATGGCTACTGCGTAACATTAGATGGTAATTACGCAGTAGGAATTGAATGTTTTAAGCCAAAATTGGCGCTATTATGAGGTGCTGAGCTTCGCTTTTAGTACGCACTATATGTATGCAAAGACTTCTTTGAGCAAGAGACTTAATTAGGTAAATAAAAGGTGGTTTTGTATTTTTATAAAACGTTATTGAACTAACTTATTAAGTGATCATAATGAAAACATTAGTACAGCCATCCGAAGTTATTTATGAAGAATATGCCCGAGCGATTCATTGGATGGAAAGTATTGGTGTGAAGATTAATTCTAGTAGGGCTTCACATTATAAACGGATGGTAAAATATTACAACGCTGAATGTAAGAATAAACCTATTGATGAAAAAAACGATATATTCCCTTCTTTTGTAAGTTCTATATTTGAAATATATGGTTTTATTGATGTATATAATGCTTTCAAGGAGGTGCCATTAGATATTATTGAGCCTATCGTGAAAAAATTACAAATGGGGGTGGATGGCCCTTGTGATGTTTCTGATGAAACCAAAAATTCAACAAAAGGCCGAAATTTTTTATTTGAAGCAATTATTGCTGCGAAGTTTAATTTTCCATTAAAAGGAGTTGAAACTATTTTTAATGCGAAATCAGATACTGGGTTTATGGTAGAGGGGAGAGCTGTATGGGTAGAGTGCAAGCGAGTATCAAGGTGTGAGAAAATTGAAAGCAATGTGAGAAAAGCCTGCAAACAGCTTGAGGATATTTTTTTAGAAAACGCAGTGCCTATGGAGTGTGGTGTTGTTGCACTAGATGTGTCAAAAATAATAAATGCTAAAAATCAGGTTTTTATAAGTAAAAACGATTCAGACTTGAGAGCGTCTTTAAGTTTGTTGATGGATGATTTTATTCATAAAAATTCTAGAATTTGGAATGTTACTTTTGAACGGAAAAATGAAAAACTGATAGGGATAATTTTATTTTTTTCATTTATGTCGGGTTCTGAATCAAGAAGTATTTTAGTCCACTCTTCAGAGGTGGCAATTTCTCCGAGACATGGCGTTTCAGAGAAAGATCGACGCCTATTACAATATCTTGTGGCTGTTTTAAAATGCCCGTAAGGGCATTTTAAGTCAAGACTAGTGAGGAGCAAAGAGTCTTGTAGGGCGGGTTAGGTTTATCAACCCGCGTTGTAGGATGTTACCAAGTACAAACCACCTGCTGATTTACTTTGCGCTTAGCTTATTAGCCTAAATCGCGGGTTACGCCTGCGGCTAACTCGCCCTACAGAACTAATTTTATAACGTAGATATACATAATAAATGACTCAATTTGAGCTGCTAACGTAAAGCTGGGGATGGACCACAGTTAAATCCCGAAATCCCCAATATTAAATGGCTCGATCTTTATTTTTTAAATATGCTTAAAAATGGGGGATTAATCTGCGAATAGAGTAGGCATAAAACAATGGCGACCATCTGGTCGCCATTGTTTTATGCTTGGATTATGCCGCAGGTGTGGCGTTTAATTTAATTCCTAGCCCATGCAAGAGCTTCATAATCGTTTCGTAACGAGGTTTGCTGCCCGGTGCAAGTGCTTTGTATAAGCTCTCTCTGCCTAGTCCAGAATCTTTAGCGAGTTGCGTCATGCCACGGGCGCGAGCTACGTCTTTGATGGCAAGTAAAAACATGGCTGGATCAGGGTCTGCAAGTGCTTCAGATAAATAAGCACTGATGGTTTCTTCATCGTCAAGATGATCTGCCACATCAAAGGGGGTAAAAGTAGTCATGATTTATTCCTCAAGGCTTGCGGCCATAAACTTAGCACGCTCAATGTCGCGTGATTGTGTGGATTTATCACCACCTAGTAGTAATAAATAAATCACGGCACCACGCCGGGTAAAGTAAACACGGAGGCCTGGGCCATAATCGATCTTCATTTCGGATACCCCGCCACCAACCGACTCACAGTCGCCAAAGTTGCCATTCGTGGCGCGGCGTATGCGTTGCAATATTTTGGCTTTGCCCAATTTGTCTTTTACAGAGGCCAGCCAAGTATTGAATTCATCAGAGCTGTGGAATGTGTTCATTGATTGAGTGTATTCGATTGGATACGAAACAACAAGCTAAGCAGATCGATGGAAAACGTGAGTACGCAAGCCTAATGCTCGAATCATAAGCCGCCTGTGACTCAACGGCGCAATGCCTGCGGCGATTGCGCCCTAAGTTTATTCCACCCCTTACTCAACCACCCTCAAAACCTCATAACACGCGCCCATGGTGTGGTAGTCGGTTTTGCCGGCGGGGGATTTGTGGGCGTCGATTTTTTTATTATCGGGGCTGAGTACGCGGTACCACGCGCCGTGTTGGTGGTCTACGAAGTGCTCCCAGCTGTAGGCCCAGATTTTGTCGTAGGCTTGCCAGTATTTTTCATCCCCAGCGCGGTCTGCCAGCAGGGCGGCGGCGGCGAGGGATTCGGCTTGGACCCAGAAGTATTTATCCTCATCGTAAGGCTCGCCGTCTAAGTCGTAGCCGTAGATTAGCCCGCCATGTGCTTCGTCCCAGCCTGATTGCATGGCGGAGTCGAATAGTTCGCGGGCGCGGGCTAGGTACCAAGGCTGCGGGTCGTGCCTATCTAAAATGAGTAATAGTTTGGCCCATTCGGTTTGGTGGCCGGTCTGGATGCCCCAAGGGCGAAAAATATTGGTTTTGTTGCCACGGTTGTACAGTAGGTTTGCAGTCCAATCGGTGCGAAAGTGCTCCCATATTTGGCCTTCTGTTAGTGCGGCTTGGCGGCGGGTAAAATGGTCGGCCAGCATTTTTGCCCGCTCTAAGTAGCGCGCTTCGCTGGTGGCTTCAAAGGCAGCGAGCATGGCTTCGCAGCCGTGCATATTGTCGTTTTGGCCGCGATAATCATCAAGCACCCAATCACTATTGGCTTCGCTGGCGTAAACGCCGTATTCGGGCAGCCAGAAATGTTGCTCCATGGTGTCGAAAGTCTCGCTAAGCCATTCGTTTGCTTCATCCATACCACATTGAATGGCGCAGCTGTAAGCCAGCATCACAAAAGCTAGGCCATAGCAGTGGTTGGTGGCGTCCAGAACTTCACCGTTTTTAATTTCCCATGCGTAGCCGCCAGTTACTGGGTTGAGGTGCGCTTTGCGGATGAAATCTATGCCGTGCCTGACGCGTGCTTGATATTGGGCGTCACCAAACTGCAGCCACGCCATTGCATTATTAAAAACAAAGCGAGTGGATGAAACCAGATGGCGCGTTTCGCTATCGTAAACCGTGCCGTCATCCAGATAAAAATGATAGAAGCCCCCATTAGGATCGACCGAGATTGGGTCATAAAAGGCCATGGTATGGCGGATATGCTTTAGTAAAAAATCTCGGGTACGGAACATCACTCAATCCTTGTTTAGTAATAAATGGGGGCGGTTTTGTGCCAGCTTACTGATCAGTTCTCCAAACAAGGTGTTGGCCCATGCAAACCAGCTGCGGGTAAAGCGGGTGGGCTGGTCTGGCGCAAAAGATTCGTGGATCAACCATGTGCTGGCGTGGCTGGTTTTTAGCATCTGCAGGCAGTGGCTGATCTCATCGTCTTGATCGCTGGTTAAGGCACGCATGATGATGGACATCGGCCAGATCATCGGGGCCAGTGTATGCGGGCTGCCGTTGCCTTCAAATTGATCACCCTTAAAAAACCATGGGTTGTCAGTTGATAAAGCAAAGCGGCGGGTATTGATATACACCGGATCGTCTGCTGCGATCGCGCCTAGATAGGGCAGGGATAACAGGCTGGGGATATTGGCGTCGTCCATCAGCAGGGCACTGCCATAGCCGTCGACCTCAAAAGCATAGACTACGCCATGTTTAGGGTGATGAACAATGGCACATTGTTGCAGGGCTGCGGCCACTTCATCGGCGAGTGCTTGGCATTGGCTGGCAAAGGCGCTATCGCCAAATAGCGCGTCCACCATAGCTGCCAGTTGGCGCAGGCTAACAACCGCAAAAAAATTAGATGGCACCAAAAAAGGGAACATGGTGGCGTCGTCTGATGGCCTAAACATCGAGGCAATCAGCCCCACCGGTTTACTTGGATTGCCCCAGCCATCACAAGGTAGGGTATCAGCCTGCCAGCTGCCGCTGCGGGTAAAAGAGTAGGGGCCGCGCTGCTGTTTGCGCTGCTGCACTTGCATCGTGGCCACGGCTAGTTTCATGGCTGTTAACCACTGGCTATCAAAGGGAGTGCGCTCGGCGCTGTTTTGCCAAAAGCCATGGGCCAGGCGAATGGCGTAGCAGAGCGAATCTAGCTCCCATTTGCGCTCGTGCAGCTCGGGTAGCATGGCGGTATGGTCGCTCATCCATTGGCTATGGCCGGGGCCATCATTAAAGGCATTGGCGTAAGGATCGATCAAGATGCAGGCGCTGTGGCGGCGGATTAGCCCTGCAATCATGGCGGTAAGCTGTGGGTCTTGCTGCATATGCAGCAGATAGGGCCAAACCTGCGCCGCGCTATCTCTTAGCCACATGGCGTGGATATCGCCGGTAATGACAAAGGTATCAGGTAGCTTGTTTACAGTTTTAAACACCACTGTGGTGTCAAGGGTATTGGGGTAGCACTGGCTAAATAGTTTTTGCAAATCAGGATCGCTGATTTGGCTACTGATGTTTTGGATATGAGCGTTAACGGCGGGGCTGTTGAATTTTTGTGGTTGCAAAGTGAGCCTCAGGTGTAAAGAGGATGAGTGAGCGGTGGGTTTAAATCTATCTGATTATGTCTCTTGCTCAATCTCATTATAAATATCGTAGGGCGGGTGAAACCCGCGTATTTCTTCAGCATGGCTCGCGGGTTTCACCCCAGTCCTATCAACTTAAGCGAGCCCGCAGAAAGGTACTCCCGTAGGTTGGGTTAGCGGGTTTGTTCACCGATTTGAGGTGGACAAACCCGCATAACCCAATATTTAGGCATCAAAGAATGTTGGGTTACGCGGTAAAGCTGCTAACCCAACCTACGCGTTCACCTTAAGTTGATAGGATTGGGTTTCACCCGCCCTATAATGTTTCAACGTTTGCAATAGATAGATCTAAGTTGATCTACTAGGGTCTGTTGACGTTTCATTCACAATTGCGCTGAGCCGGAAAACGGCTAGGCACAAGGCATGCGACGAAGGCAATAACTGGTTATTTCCGAGGAGCATAACGCAGTGAATGGCCGTTTTCCGGCTCAGCCCTTCGGGTTGGCTACATTTTTGGGGCTGCACGGCGTTAAAAGACGCTCATGGTACTCGT
>NZ_JANXSO010000004.1 GCF_025352645.1 Iodobacter sp.
CCGAACAGGACAGTGAAACACCTTAGCGCCGATGATAGTGCAGATTACCTGTGTGAAAGTAGGTCATCGCCAGACACCTTATGTAGTAAACAGAACCCCCGTACTCGAAAGAGGCGGGGGTTTTGCTTTGCGCGGGAGAAACTCTATGGAAGGTTACGTTGTAAAAAATACTCGATCTCACCCTTGTTTGTAAGTCTTGGTATATCTCAGTCCATGTTAGAATTAAGCTTGTTGCTCTGTTCAAGGATTTAACTCATGTCTGGTAATACACTTGGTTTATTATTTACGGTGACATCTTTTGGTGAAAGCCATGGTGCTGGAATTGGCTGCATCGTTGATGGTTGCCCACCAGGAATGGATTTGAGTGTGGAAGATATTCAGGCTGAATTAGATCGGCGTAAGCCAGGTACTTCACGGCATGTGACTCAGCGTAAAGAGCCAGACACGGTAGAAATTTTATCAGGGATTTATGAGGGTAAAACTACGGGCACGCCGATTGCCTTGTTGATTCGTAACCAAGATCAACGTAGCCAAGATTACGGCAAAATTGTGGAAACTTTCCGCCCAGGCCACGCGGATTACACGTACTGGCATAAATACGGTATTCGTGATCCTCGCGGTGGTGGGCGCTCGTCTGCACGTGAAACCGCAGTGCGCGTTGCTGCTGGGGCGATTGCTAAGAAATGGCTACGCGAGAAATACGGCATTGAAATTCGTGGCTATATGAGCCAGCTAGGCGAATTAGAAATTCCATTTAAGAGCTGGGATGAAGTCAACGGCAATGCCTTTTTTGCCCCGAATGCAGCAATAGTGCCGCAGCTTGAAGATTATATGGATTCGATCCGCAAGGAGCGTGATTCAGTGGGCGCGCAAATTACCGTGGTGGCCGAGCATGTACCAGTGGGTTTGGGCGAGCCAGTATATGACCGTCTAGACGCAGAGATTGCTTACGCGATGATGAGTATTAATGCGGTAAAAGGCGTTGAAATTGGCGCGGGCTTTGCAAGTATTGCGCAAAAAGGCTCGGTACACTGCGATGAGCTGACCCCAACTGGTTTTGCAAGCAATCATGCTGGCGGTGTTTTAGGTGGTATTTCTACTGGCCAAGATATTGTGGTGAATTTGGCGGTTAAGCCTACATCCAGCATTGCTCAAGAGCGTCATTCGATAGATAAAGACGGCAATGCTGTGCTAATGGCAACCACTGGGCGGCATGATCCGTGCGTGGGCATTCGCGCTACTCCGATTGCTGAAGCGATGTTAGCTTTAGTATTGATTGATCATGCTTTACGCCATCGCGCTCAGTGTGGTGATGTAAAAGTAAGCACCCCACAGATTCCTGCTAAAAGGATTTGATCATGCTGAAACGATTGGCTCTTGTTGTTTTATTATTAAGCGGCTGCGCTACGCCGCCGTTTGTGGCCTCGGTAAGCGTACGGCATACTTTGGCGAGCGCGCCTAGCGCGCAGAAATTTACCTTTGAGCGCGATGCCTCACAAGTGCAAAGCTTAGCGCAGCGTGATTTTGAAGAAGATGTATCTGCCGAGCTAATGAGTAAGGGCTATGTGTATGTGCCGAATATGAGCGCAGCAGATTGGTTGGTGCGATTGCAGTATCAGGTGGATGGCGGTAAAACCATTACCTCACAAGAGCCCATTTGGGGGACAGTAGGTTTTAGTACTTACTATCGCCGAGTTTCTACCTCAAGTGGTGTGGTTCTAGTGCCTTATACCCGCGCAGAGAATGGTATTGTTGGTAGCCGCCCCGTGAGTGACACCGTTTTTAGCCGGCAGTTAAATTTAGATATACTAGATAAAAAGGATTTAGCGGCTGGGCGCTTTGCCAAAATTTTTGAAGGCAAAGCCATCAATCGCAGCCGAGATGATGCGATTGAGCCCGCAGTGCCTTGGTTGATTCGTGCCTTGTTTGAGCAGTTTCCAGGCGCTTCTGGCTTGACACGTGAAGTTAAAATTATTTTGCCAGAACAATAATTGATTGATTTACGCAAGCCTCAAATAAAAGACGCTCGATATTTTAAACACAGCCTATTCTAAGCCTTTCATGGTTGGGCATCTTTTTCTGAAAAAAATAGACGCTTGCGTAATCACCATCATTCATTAAATCGGAAAGTCCTGTGACACCTGAACAATATTGTGAAGATAAAGCCGCAAAAAGTGGCTCTAGTTTTTATTACAGCTTTCGATTTTTGCCATTAGAGCAAAGGAAAGCCATTACCGCTTTATATGCTTTTTGCCGTGAAGTGGATGACGTGGTGGATGAATGCCATGAAGAAGCCGTGGCTAGAACTAAATTGGCATGGTGGCGGAGTGAAATTGATCAATTATTTGCGGGATCGCCCCAGCATCCAGTAACTCAAGCTTTATTGCCTGCGATTAAAAAATACGATTTGCAACGCGAGCTATTTATAGAAATCATCGACGGTATGGAGATGGATCTAGATATGGCCCGCTATAATAGTTTTAAAGATTTGCAGTTGTATTGCTACCGCGTGGCCTCAGTTGTTGGGCAAATGGCAGCGCAAATATTTGGCTTTACCGATCGCGGTACACTTAAATACGCCCATGATTTGGGTCTTGCATTTCAATTAACCAATATTATTCGTGATGTGGGTGAAGACGCGCGCCGTGGCCGCATCTATTTACCTGTGACTGAATTGCAGCAATTTAATGTGCCCGCTGCTGATATTCTAGCCTGCCGTGATACGCCTGAATTTAGAGCATTAATGGATTTTCAAATTGCGCGTGCTGAGCAATATTATGTGCAAGCAATGAGCCAATTACCTGCGGTAGATAAAAAGCAGCAGCGTACTGGCTTGGTGATGGCGGCTATTTACCGTGCTACTTTAAAAGAAATTCAAAAAGATGGCGTAGGTAAGGTATTGAGCCAGCGCATTTCTTTAACACCAATTCGTAAACTATGGCTGGCTTGGAAAACGTGGTGGTTTTAAATAGTAAGTCATCCGTAGCGGTATTAGGCGGGGGCTATGCCGGTATGGCTGCTGCTGCTGAGCTAGCGGCCGCAGGTATTAAGGTTAGCGTCTTTGAAGCCGGTAAAGTCTTAGGTGGGCGAGCTAGGCGGGTAGAGTTAGCCGAGCAGTCTTTTGATAATGGCCAGCACCTAGTGATTGGTGCGTATACCGAGCTACTGGCCATGATGGCTAAGGTGGGGGTGGATTGCGAGGCGGCCTTTTTGCGCATGCCTATGGAGCTGGTGGTGGAGCCTGACTTTCGCTTAGCTTGCCCCAAACTACCTGCCCCTTTGCACTTGGCTGTTGGCTTGATTTTTGCCCAAGGCTTAACTTGGGCAGAGCGTTTTGCTTTGCTGCGGGCGATTCGCGTTGCACAAGCGGCGGATTGGCAATTGGCCGAGGATGTCAGCGTTAGCTGCTGGCTAGCGGATCAACGTCAGCCTAAGGTGTTAATTAGCCGCTTTTGGCAGCCCCTCACTGTGGCGGCTTTAAATACGCCGCTTGAGCTGGCATCTGCACAGGTTTTACTCAATGTGCTCAGAGATAGCTTGGGTGGTGCGCGGGCCGCTTCAGATTTATTACTACCTAAGCTTGATTTTTCTGCTTTGTTCCCCGATGCGGCGGAGCGCTTTATTCAGCAGCGCGGTGGGCAGGTTTATCGTTCACGCCGGATTACCCAGCTAGAAAAAACGCCTGAAGGTTGGCGTTTGAATGGAGAGCCTGAGTGCTTTGATGCCGTTATCTGCGCATTGCCACCTCATGGATTATCGCCCGTACTGGCTACGCTGCCGCAGTTAAAGGTTTTGGGCGATTGGATATACCAGCCGATTGTTACGGTTTACCTGCAATACGATCAAAGCACGCGGCTGGCAAGGCCCATGCAGGGCTTGAGCGATTCGCTGGCGCAGTGGGTGTTTGATCGTAGTTTTACTCACGGTATGGATGGTTTGATTGCGGTGGTGATTTCGGCCACTGGCTCGCATCAGTTCTTGCCACAAGAAGAACTTGCAGCGGCGGTAGTGGCGGAGTTGCATCAGCGCTTGGCATTACCTGTTGAGGTGCTATGGCAGCAGGTGATTACAGAAAAGCGCGCCACCTTTGCTTGTACGCCCTCTATGCAGCGCCCAAGTAATAAAACAACGGAGCACGGTTTTTGGCTGGCTGGGGACTACACTAGGGGATTAGCTGGCAGCGGTGATTACCCAGCAACTCTAGAGGGTGCGGTAAGAAGTGGCGTGGCGGCTGCCCAAGGCGTAGTGCAAGAATTAATGACTAATACAATTGAGGAATGACATGGGTGATTGGAAAAATTATCAGGCACCGGTTGGTGCATTTCGAAGCCGTGTGATTTTAGTGACCGGTGCAGGGCAGGGGATTGGTGCTGCAGCGGCTTTGGCTTTGGCTGAGTACGGCGCGACGGTGATTTTGCTGGGCCGCAACGAGAAAAAACTCGCCAAAGTATACGATGAGATTGAAGCTGCGGGCTATCCGCAGCCCGCCGCGATTCCCTTTGATTTGGCTAAATCGGGCGAGGCAGAAATTGCCCAAATGGCGGTGCTTATTCAAAAAGAATTTGGCCGTTTGGATGGGATTTTACATTGTGCGAATGGCTTTAGCCATTTGTCGCCGCTCGCCAATCAAAAAATGGACGAGTGGATGGATATGTTCAAAGTGAACGTTGCCGCGCCATTTGTGCTGAATCGCGCGCTATTTCCGCTGCTTAAAAATGCGCCTGATGCCAGTATCTTGCTGCTGGGTGAAACGCATGCTTTTGCCCCCAATGCGTATTGGGGGGGGTATAGCGTAAGCAAAGTTGGGCAAAAAAATCTGGTCGAAATCGCGGCTTCCGAGTGGGATAATATGGAAAACCTGCGAATTAATCTCTTAGTGCCGGGCCCAATTCAATCGCCATCGCGCTTAAAAACGCATCCGGGTGAAACACGCGAAAGCTTGCCGCCTACTGAATCCATCGTGCCAGCAATTTTGTATTGGATGGGCGATGCCAGCCGTGGGCAAAGTGGACAAACACTGCAGCTTCTCAGTGAGCAGTAAAAAATATCAGGGAGTGTGGAACTTGCTAGTGATTATTTGCTCCTAGTAACAGTGCTATAGCTTTAAGTGCTATCTTCATCCCCTTAGTGCCCCACCGCTGAACTGACCCCAATTAGTTGGACAGTATAAAAGCTAGGTACTCAAGAGCTGGGTTCTGTATTGCACAGGACTCAGCCCTTTTAATTTCAGCTTGATTCGGTCGTGGTTATAGTAATGGATATAATCCACGATGCCTTGCT
This sequence comes from Iodobacter sp., assembly GCF_025352645.1. Taxonomy (GTDB): domain Bacteria; phylum Pseudomonadota; class Gammaproteobacteria; order Burkholderiales; family Chitinibacteraceae; genus Iodobacter. Next base: position 5,281 of record NZ_JANXSO010000004.1, read on the forward strand.
CTAGTTGCTCAAGACTAGTGAATTTTTCTAAGTAGAAGAACTCTGATTTCAACGTGCCAAAGAAGCTTTCCATCGTTGCATTATCGTGGCAATTCCCTTTTCTTGACATACTTTGCACCAGCCCTTTTTCGGCCAATTGCTGCCGATACCCTGCCATTTGATACTGCCAACCCTGATCTGAATGCAGCAGCGGCTTTTCATCCACGCTCAGCTTGGCTAAGGCTTTCTTTAGCATTTGACTGACCAGCGCAAATACTGGGCGACGCGCCATTTCAAAGGCGATAATTTCCCCATTGTATAAATCCAGCACTGGTGACAGATAGAGCTTTTCTCCCTGCACATTAAATTCAGTCACATCCGTCACCCATTTCTGATTCGGCTTGTCCGCACTAAATTGCCGCTGCAATATATTTGGCGCGACTTTGCCACATTCACCCTTGTAGGAACGGTACTTTTTAGGCCGAACGCACGACTTCAAACCCAGCTCTTGCATTAAACGCTGAACTGTTTTGTGATTCAGCCATTCGCCTTCTTTTCTGAGCGCCAGCATGATCCGCCGATAGCCATAGCGCCCCTTATGCTCTGCAAATAGCGCTTTAAGCTGCGTTTTTACGTTTTGATACTTGTCGTTCGCAGCCAAAGCCTGCTTCTGGTAATAGAAGGTGCTGCGCGGCAAATCAGCGTGTTTTAACAAATCAGCCAATGGAAACTGTGGCCTTAATTCAAGCACTATTTGCGCTGTTTTTGCTGCGCCAATTGGGCTTTGGCTTGAACTAAAGCATTGTACTTTTTTATGTAGGCCACCTCTAAACGGAGGCGTTTGTTTTCTGCAATGAGTTCTTCACGGCTACGGGTTTCATCATCAATCGGCAGGGGAGCCGTGTTATTTTCGGTGATGGGCATGGGTGATTTCTTTCGACCTTTAGGCGCGGGTTCAAGGGCAGCCATTCCACCAGCGTCATACTGCGCGCTCCATTGGCTCAAGCAAG
>NZ_JANXSO010000007.1 GCF_025352645.1 Iodobacter sp.
CCTTGCTTGACCGTAGTCGCACGCGGCAGGCTTAACATCCATAAGGAGATGTCATGCGACATTACGAAATCGTATTTATCGTGCATCCGGATCAAAGCGAACAGGTTCCAGCGATGATTGATCGCTACAAGACCCTGATCACAAACGGTGGCGGTGCTATTCACCGCCTTGAAGACTGGGGCCGTCGTCAGTTAGCTTACCCGATCCAAAAGATCCACAAAGCTCACTACGTCATGATGAACGTTGAAATCAGCCAGCTGATTTTGGACGAACTCGAACACGCCTTCAAATTCAATGATGCTGTTCTGCGCCACATCACTCTGCGCACAGAAACTGCTGTTGTTGAAGCTTCCCCAATGATGAAGGAAGAGAAGTCCAAGTCCCTGACTACAGCTACTGCCGAAGGCACTGCTGAAGCCTAAGGTACGCTTAACGTAGCGAGGCACTTGTGTTTCGCGATCGTTGCACCGGACTACTACATTGGACAAACGTAACCGAGTACTCATTGACGGTACCGTTATAAAACGAAGCGAATTACGCCACACCCCTGCGGGAACGCCGGTTTTAGAAATTGTGATTACTCACCTTTCTGAACAGCTTGAAGCAGGCAAACACCGTAAGGTGGAGTGTGAAGTGTCCATAATGGCACTCGGCGATATTGCAGCAAGGCTTGCGCTTATTTCGATAGGACAACGCTTAGCCAGCAAAGGTTTTATCGCCGCAAAAAGTAATCGTTATCGTCATGAGCTTGTGTTGCATCTCGAAGAATTTGAATTGTTGAATTGAGGTTTATCATGTCGCGTCACCTATTCAAGCGGAAAAAATTCTGCCGCTTTACCGCTGAAGGCATTGCCCACGTGGATTACAAAGATATCGCTCTGTTAAAAGACTTTATCTCTGAAAATGGCAAGATCATCCCTGCCCGTATTACTGGTACAAAAGCTAAGTTCCAGCGCCAACTGTCTGAAGCAATCAAAGTTGCTCGTCTGCTTGCGCTTTTACCATACACCGACCAACACTAAGCGAGAGGAATAAAAATGCAAATCATTCTGCTCGAAAAAGTAGCAAACTTAGGTGGTCTTGGTGATGTGGTTACGGTAAAAAATGGTTACGCACGTAACTTTTTAGTACCGCAAGGCAAAGCACAACGCGCAACTGCAGCTAACTTAGCTGAATTTGAAGCTCGTCGTGTTGAGCTTGAAGCTCGTCAAGTTGCAATTATTGCAGCTGCAACAGACCGCGCTGCTAAGCTGGAAGGCGCTGCAGTTTCTATCGAACAAAAAGCCGGTGTTGATGGCCGTCTATTTGGTTCAGTTAGCACACAAGACATCGCTGAAGCATTCGTTGCTGCCGGCTTTGAAGTGGCTAAATCTGAAGTTCGTCTGCCTGAAGGTCCATTCAAGCAAATCGGCGAATACGATGTTGAGCTTGCTCTGCATCACGAAATCGTTGCTGCTGTTAAAGTAACGGTTGTTGGCATTAACTAATCCTAGCGATTAATTAATACCATAAAAAAACGGCAATCTTCGGATTGCCGTTTTTTATTGTCCACGCCCATATAACCAACCCAACAAACACAACAACTCACCCTCCTCTTTTTTCTAATTTACACTCATAGCCTAATAACACCCGCCCTTTCTCATCCACACTATCTAGTTTTACCGAAAAGCCCCAGAGCCGTGATATATGTTTAAGCACCTCGTGCACACTATTGCCCAATGGCCGACGTTGATATTGATAGTGCCGCAAGGTTAATGATCTATCCCCCTGAGTATTAGCCTCATAGACTTGAATATTTGGCTCACGCCCTGCCAGATTATATTGCTCAGCTAATTTTTGTCTTATTTCACGATAACCATCCCCATCATGAATTGCAGCGACTTTTAATTTGGGTAAATAATCATCATCCAAAATAGCAAACAATCTAAATTCCCGAATTAACTTAGGTGACAGATACTGCAAAATAAAGCTCTCATCTTTAAAATTTCGCATTGCAAAATCGAGCGTTTTTTTCCAATCTGTATTTACTAAATCAGGAAACCATGCTGCATCTTCTGCTGTGGGCTCTTCGCAGATACGGCGTAAATCCCTAAACATTGCAAAGCCTAAAGCATAAGGATTAATTCCATTAAACCACTTACTTGTCACAGGCTGCTGAAACACCACATTAGTATGGCTATGCAAAAACTCCAACATAAAGGCATCATCCACCAAGCCCTCATCGTAAAGCTGATTCAATAGCGTGTAATGCCAAAAAGTAGCCCAGCCCTCATTCATGACTTGGGTTTGCCGCTGCGGATAAAAGTATTGCGCTATTTTGCGAATAATCCGCACAATCTCTCTTTGCCAAGGCTCTAATAGAGGTGCATATTTTTCAATAAAATACAGCAAATTCTCTTGTGGCTCAGATGGAAAACGGCTTTCTTCAAAAGATTTTTCCTCCTGCGTACGCTTGGGCAGTGTTCGCCATAATTCATTAATTTGCGACTGCTGATAACTCTCCCGCTCTGATTGCTTGGCTCGTTCCAATGACAGCGATAATTTTTGCGGACGTTTATAGCGATCAACACCATAATTCATTAAGGCGTGGCAGGAATCGAGCAATTCCTCCACCTTATCCTCGCCATAGCGCTGCTCACACTGTGCAATATAATTTTTAGCAAACACCAAATAATCAATAATGGCCGATGCATCCGTCCAGCTTCTAAAGAGATAATTACCTTTAAAAAAAGAGTTATGCCCAAATGCCGCATGCGCAATCACCAGCGCCTGCATGGTCATGGTGTTTTCTTCCATTAAATAAGCGATACATGGGCTGGAATTGATCACAATCTCATAAGCCAAGCCCATTGCACCGCGCTGGTATGATTTTTGCGTCGATAAAAAATGTTTACCATAGCTCCAGTGGTTATACATCACCGGCATACCCACTGAAGCGTAGGCATCCATCATTTGTTCAGCAGAAATCACCTCTAATTGATTAGGATAAGTATCCAAACCGAATTGCTTAGCGACGCGCGCTATTTCTCGATAATAATCATCAATTAAATCAAATGACCACTCTGATCCTGTAGAGAGCAGTTTTTTTGATTTGGCTTTTTTTTGGCGCGTATTGGTATTCATGCCCCACTCCTTGCGCTCACTTTTTTAAATAATTCTTTAAAAATTGGCCAAATTTCAGCAGGGTTACGAATACGGCGCATCGTAAAATGCGCATGCTGCTCGGCCACTTTTTCGTACTCAAACCATAAGTTTTGCGGCTCTCCTTCGGTGATTTCCACATAGGCGTAGTATTGCAATAGCGGCATAATTTCTGCACTCAGCAATTGCCTGCATTGTGGCGAATCGGAATCCCAATTATCACCATCACTGGCTTGCGCCACATAGATATTCCAATCTGCATCGGGATAGCGCTCATCAATGATTTTCTTGGTGAGTTTTAATGCCGATGAAACCACTGTCCCACCCGTATCCCTAGCATGAAAGAAATCATGCTCATTCACTTCCGTGGCTTGGGTATGGTGACGAATAAACACCACTTCTATTTTTTCATAAGCGCGGACCAAAAATAAATATAGCAAAATAAAGAAGCGCTTAGCGATATCTTTTTTGGCCTCATCCATTGATCCAGAAACATCCATTACGCAAAACATCACCGCTTGCGTAGTAGGCTTAGGCACCCGAATACGATTGGTGTATTTCAAATCAAAAGGGTCGATATAGGGAATACATACCAGCTTGGCTTTTAATTCACGAATAATCGCCTGCAGCGTTTGTACTTCTTTTGAGCGCTCACCTTGGGTTTCCAGCAATTCATCTAACTGCTCTTGCACCGTATTGAGTTCTTCAAGCGGCCCTGCAGATAGCGCAATACGCCGTCCTAAAGCGGCACGCAAACTACGCAGCACATGAATATTGGTAGGCGTGCCATCCGAGGTAAAACCCGCCCGCACCGGCTTCATCACCATGCTTTGCTTCAATTGGGTTTTAACCAAATTAGGTAATTCAAGATCATCAAAAAAGAATTCTAAAAATTCTTCTTTGCTTAATTCAAATACAAAATCATCCTCACCATCGCCGCCATTCCCTGCTCCGCCATTTCCTCCCGCACCATCACCACCAGAAGGGCGTTCAATTTCATCGCCTCGGCTATAGCGGTCATTACCAGGAAACACACGCTCCCACACGCCACCTTGGGCATGGGCAAAACCTGGCTCATTAATGTCTTTAACGGGAATAGAGACTTTCTCGCCGCGCTCAATATCGGTAATGGATCGACCATTCACCGCCTTAGTGACCGCTTCTTTAATTTGCCCCTTAAAACGGCGTAAAAATCGCTCCCGATTTATTGCCGACTTATTTTTTCCATTCAAACGCCGATCAATCATATGAATCATTTTGCAACTCCAGTGAGGCGTGAGACGCAAGAGGTGCTTGAGCATAGTGCTCAAGCACAGCTCTTCTGCTCACTGGATTACGATGATTTACGCACTCTTAAGTACCATTCGCACAAGAGGCGCACTTGTTTAGGCGTGTAGCCCTTGCTGACCATCCTATTCACAAAGTCTTCATGTTTACGGGCATCATCGTGACTGGCCTTCGCATTAAATGAAATAACGGGCAGCAATTCTTCGGTATTAGAGAACATTTTCTTCTCAATAACCGAGCGCAGCTTTTCATAAGATGTCCACGCTGGATTATTGCCGCCATTATTGGCGCGCGCTCGAAGCACAAAATTAACAATTTCATTTCTAAAGTCCTTAGGATTAGAAATGCCGGCTGGTTTCTCAATCTTTTCTAACTCATTATTTAAACTAGTGCGATCAAAAGATTCGCCCGTATCCGCATCGCGGTATTCCTGATCCTGAATCCAGTAATCCGCCAAGGTGACATAGCGATCAAAAATATTTTGCCCATATTCAGAGTAGCTTTCCAAATAAGCGGTTTGAATTTCCTTGCCGATAAAATCAACATATTTCAAAGCCATAAACTCTTTGATATACGAGATATATTTTTGCTCCAACTCGGCAGAGAATTGCTCACGCTCAACTTGCTGTTCCAGTAAATATAAAAGATGCACTGGATTGGCGGCCACTTCAGCGTGATCAAAATTAAATACTTTAGATAAAATCTTAAAAGCAAACCGAGTAGACAAGCCATTCATACCCTCATCTACCCCAGCAAAATCCCGATACTCTTGGATGGATTTTGCTTTTGGATCTACGTCTTTTAAATTATCACCATCATAAACCAGCATTTTAGAGAAAATACTCGAATTCTCTGGCTCTCTTAGCCGCGAAAGAATCGCAAATTGCGCCATCATTTTTAAAGTACCCGGTGCACACGGTGCTTTAGACAAAGAGGAATTGAGCACCAGTTTTTCATAAATCTTCACTTCCTCACTCACCCTTAAGCAGTAAGGCACTTTCACAATATAAATACGGTCTAAAAATGCCTCATTATTTTTATTATTTTTAAATTGTTTCCATTCAGATTCATTTGAGTGAGCTAAAACTACGCCATCAAATGGAATAGCCCCAAAGCCTTCTGTGCCTTTGAAATTGCCCTCTTGCGTGGCAGTTAACAATGGATGAAGCACCTTGATAGGCGCCTTAAACATTTCCACAAATTCAAGCAAACCTTGATTAGCTAAACATAGGCCGCCCGAATAGCTATAAGCATCAGGATCATCTTGGGCATATTTTTCTAATTTACGAATATCTACTTTACCGACTAGGGCCGAGATATCTTGATTGTTTTCATCCCCTGGCTCTGTTTTTGCAATCGCTACTTGACGTAATACCGAAGGATGGCGCTTCACCACTCTAAACTGATTAATATCACCATTGAATTCGTGCAACCTTTTTACCGCCCAAGGGCTGGGAATGGTTTTTAAATAACGACTAGCGATACCAAATTGCTCTTGCAATAGGCCACCATCTTCATCGGCATTAAACAGGCCCAATGGCGATTCATTAACCGGCGAGCCTTTAATACAATAAAAAGGCACGCATTCCATCAGTTCTTTTAGTTTTTCAGCAATCGAGCTTTTACCCCCACCAACTGGGCCAAGCAGATAAAGAATTTGTTTCTTTTCCTCTAAACCTTGCGCGGCATGGCGAAAATAAGCGACCACCTGCTCTATCACCTCTTCCATGCCATAAAACTCACGAAAAGCGGGATAGATGCGAATCACTTTATTTTGAAAAATACGCGATAAGCTAGAATCAAGCCGAGTATCAATAAGCTCTGGCTCACCAATCGCCATTAACATACGCTCCGCCGCCGTGGCATAGGCAACTTGATCATGTTTGCATAGCTCTAGATAGTCTCTAAGAGACATTTCTTCTTCGCGTGTGCGCTCATAACGTGCAGCAAAATTATTGAAGACATCCATGACGCCTCTCCTCACCGTGTATGTCGTACGAGTGGCTCAGCGAATGCGGCCCCTCACTTGCAAGCAGCTCAAGCACAGGCCACTTGCTTCTTTATAGACAAGCTCAAGTTGAATATTTCAATAAATTACGCGTAGATTGCTAATAAGTTTGACTTGCCAAGCGCTAATCCATAAAAAGAGTGCAAAAAAAAGAGCCCCACAGGGCTTTTTTTTACTCAGTATTGCGGCGATAAATCAGCTATTTATCTCAGGCGAGTAGACCGTGACGCGATTTCGCCCATTTTGCTTAGAAAAATACAAGGCCATATCGGCTTCTTCAATTACTTTTTGTGGCTCAGCCGCACCAGAATGACATTCAGATAAACCCAAGCTTGCTGAAATTATAATTTTTGTTTCACCAAACTGAACCGGTTGATCGCATAAAATCACACGTATCCTTTCCGCAGCGATTTCCGCCCCTGCTAAATCAGTTTGCGGCAACAACAACATAAACTCTTCGCCACCGTAACGGCCAAAAATATCGGTATCTCGCAGCGTGGTGAGCACGCGTGATGCCACCACGCGAAGCACTTCATCGCCCGCCACATGACCGTAGTTATCGTTGACTTGTTTAAAGCGATCTAAATCAAACAAAATAACGGTAAAGAATGCCGCCTGATAACGCGACATTCGCTCTAGCTCCTGAGTAAAGCGCGTATCTAAATAGCGGCGATTATAAATTCCCGTTAAACCATCTCGATTGGAATATTCTTCCAATTTACCCATTGCTTCTTGCAATAGATTTTGGGCAATTGCATTGTCGGTCACGTCAAATAAATTGACGGTTACCGCATCCACCTCTCCCGACTCATTTCTTACCGGCATAAAGGTGGTATTTTGCTGCATAAAATCCATCCCACCGGTAATAGGCCGATTATGGGGAAATTTAAATAAATATGGCCGTTGTTCCCAAGAAGTAAACGCAAAATTCTTAAGCACAAAAACACTTTCAATCTTTTTGCTTAACCATTTTTGCGGCAATTCTGGGAACAATTCAAATAAATTAGCCCCAATCGCTTGCTCTGCAGATATTCCGCTATGTTGAGCCATAAAGCGATTCCATAGCAAAATACGATACTCGCGATCCAGCGAAAAAATACCGACCCCAACTTCATTAACAATAAAATCACATAATCTTTGTTGCATTAGATGTTATCCATAAACGCATCAATAGCTAGCTGTAATCGTAAAATAGATTCTTCTGGCATCAAGGTGAGTAAGTGGCAAGTAAAATCTCTAATTTCTAAAGTAAAGTGTACTTCCACCAATAAAGCGTAATTCCAAGTCAGGTGTTTAGTATTGATCAGCTGATCCACTTCAACATTTTCAGCCATAATGGTGGGCGCAGAAAAAACTAAAGATGCGCCTAATAAGTCAGCCACACCATTTAAACAAGCGCCAATCAATACATTGCCCACATCTAACAACAACTCACGCTCGGCCGTACGATCAATCACACCATCGTAGCCCATCAAATCAGCTAAATTTCTACAGCCATGCTGATCGTACACCACCATGGCCTCACCAGACAAAGAGCCATTAAATGACTGACGGATTGCCGTGGCGGCACTTTTGCTGCCTATCATATGTAGCATATTGTGGCTGATTGAATCGGCTTGAATAATATTGATTCGCGGCACTGATAATTTAACAAAGGTATCTAAAATTTGGGCAAGTTGCGCACCTGCACGCCCCATCGCAATATTGGTAATTTCTTGCAGCGCATCGGCTTGGTCTTCGGTCAAAAACAATTCTTCGTTCATAAAGCGATTCCATATTCGCGCAAAATAATCTCAATATCAGAAGCTTTCACTGGTTTTTGAACAAAGGCCGCGGCCCCCAATTGTCGAACACGTTCACGAGCCTTGACCTGAATATCGGCGGAAACCACCACCACATAGCTATTCAGCCCCTCTTTTTGCATTGCCTCTAGTACCGCATAGCCATCAAGTAGCGGCATGGTTAAATCTAAAAACATCACATCAGCTTTGCCTGCTCGATACGCTGTTAGTGCTTCAATACCATTGCATGCTTGTGTAATTTCAACATCCCAATTTTTAGGCAAGGCTTTTATTAGCATTTTTCTGGCCATAGCAGAATCATCAACAACCAAAATAGGGATAGGCATCTTTTTAAAAGTTCCTTCAATCAGAAACAACAACAGCAAAAACGCAGTATAAAATTATTTTTATTTTTTTATACATAGATTGGGACTGAGTGAAACGAAGCTCAGCAATACATTAAAATAAATACTGGGCAATCCTAAAAAAGCCAAGAAAAATCAAACTTCCACCAAAAAAATAGCGCAAATAGGGGCGCCGTAATAAGGTGCGCAGTGGCTCTATAAAGACCGACATCAGCAATAAATTAGGTAGCGTACCAAGGCCAAACGACAACATAATTAAACCACCATGCCAAGGGCTTGCGCTGGCTAAGGCATTTAGCGATGCCGTATAGACCAAGCCACAGGGTAGCCACCCCCATAATGCCCCCACGATTAAAGTATCTGACCAGCGTTTAACCGGCAAAAACAGCCGCATATACGGCTGTATTTTACCCCATAAAGGCCGACCTGCTTTCTCTAAATACAGGATCAATATTGACCATCCTGCCATATACGCGCCAAGCAAAATCAGTAATAAATTTGCAGCAACAAACAAGACCCCTTTAACGCCTTGCAAGGAAAGTAAGCTAGACAAGGAGCCGAGCCCACCCACCAACATGCCAATCAGGCAATAGCCTAAAATACGCCCTAGATTAAACCCTAGGTGGTAATGCCAACGTCGCCCAGCAGGTAGTTGTAAGCTAAATGCCGTAACTACCCCACCGCACATCCCAACACAATGCCCGCCCCCTAAAAGACCAGCTAAAAACAATGCAAAAAGGTCAAACTCAAGCATCTATTTATATCAACTTTGAATATCGCCCCGCAGGTGCCGCATGGCGTAAATAACGATCAAAAATCATCGCAATAGAGCGAATTAGAAAACGCCCCCGAGGAGAAACCACAATGGAATCATCCAACACGGCAATTAAACCATCCTCTTGATACGGTAAAAGCAGCATTAATTCTTCTGCAAAATAACTTTTAAAATCAATAAAATAGGACAACTCTAACGGTTGGAAACTCAATTCAAATTGGCACATTAATGATTGAATCACCGCAGCGCGGAGCAAATCATCGTGCGTTACGCTTAATCCACGCTCAACAGGTAAGCGATTTTGATCTAATGCAGCGTAATAAGTCGTTAAGTCTTTAACATTTTGCGAATAACAACGCCCTACTTTGCCAATTGCTGAAACCCCAAAAGCCATCAAATCGCAGTCTGCATGGGTGGAATACCCCTGAAAATTACGATGCAACGCGCCACGACGCTGCGCAATCGCTAGTGCATCATTAGGTAAAGCAAAGTGATCCATGCCGATATAAACATAACCTGCGGCGAGCAACTGCTTAACACTACTTTGTAAGATATCTAGTTTACCCTCTGCGGTGGGTAGCTGCCCAGCATCAATGCGCCGCTGGGGTTTAAATCGCTCTGGCAAGTGGGCGTAGCTATATAGCGCGATGCGATCTGGCAGGAGAGTGAGCACCCTTTCTATTGTCTGATACATCGTAATTTGGCTTTGATGCGGCAAACCATAAATCAAATCAATACTGACTGATTTAAAGCCATTAGCACGGGCGGCATCAATCACCGCGCGTGTTTCTTCCTCCGATTGCACTCGATTAACTGCTTGCTGCACCGCCAAATTAAAATCTTGAATCCCTACACTCATCCGATTAAAACCAATTTTACCCAATAAAGCCACGGTGGTTGCATTCACTTTACGTGGGTCTATTTCTATGGAGAATTCACCATCGGCTTTTAAATCAAAATGACTGCGAATCCCCTCCATTAAACGGGTCAGTTGCACATCACTCAGAAATGTGGGCGTCCCCCCCCCAAAATGCAGCTGTGAGACACGCCCACGATTCGTTAATAATGCCGCCTGCATTTGCACTTCTTTCAGGAGATAATCTAGGTATTGATCCGCCTTACCTTGATCCTTGGTAATGACTTTATTACAGGCGCAGTAGTAGCAAATCGTATTGCAAAAAGGCAGATGAAAATACAGAGATAAAGGTTTAATCACAGTACCTGGTTGTTGCTGACGAACACTCTCCTCATAGCGTTGAGCATCCATTGCAACAAATCGGTCCGCAGTGGGGTAGGATGTATACCTTGGCCCCTTGCCGCTATGCTGACTAATTAGATCTCGGTCAAAATCAAGTGACTGTAATACAGTAGCATTATCCTGAAATAACATGTTTCATCCTTATGAACGTATGCGTGCAGCTTGCCCATATTCATTTTCCATAACCTTGATCGATATCAACACAGTCGCGACAAAATCCGTGCAACTGGTGATAACGAGTACATAGATTGAATGATCCCATGAACACGACACCCCACATTCCAGTTCGCGACCTAAGCCTTAAACATCTTCGCCAAAGCTGTGTGAACTGTAGCTTGCGGGAACTATGCCTACCCATTGGGCTGTCTGCTGATGAAATGCACGAACTGGACACCTTGATCACGCAATCCAAACCCATCAAACGGGGTGAAGCGCTATACCGTGCGGGTGAGCCTTTTCGCTCTCTATTTGCGATTCGCTTGGGCTTTTTTAAAGCCAGCGTTATTTCAGAAGACGGCCGCGAACAAGTCACTGGGTTTCATATGACGGGCGAATTAATGGGCATGGATGCGGTGAGTGCAGACCAGCATACTTGTGATGCCATTGCCTTAGAAGATAGCGAAGTCTGTGAGCTGCCCTTTACCGACATGGAAGAACTCAGCCGCCGCATCCCCGCCCTACAACATCACTTCTACAAATTGATGAGCCGCGAAATCGTTCGCGATCACGGGGTTATGCTTTTACTTGGCAATATGAAGGCTGAAGAGCGTATTGCCGCGTTTTTACTTAATTTGTCGCAGCGTTTTGCAATCCGTGGCTACTCGGCCAGCAGCTTTCATTTACGTATGACCCGTGAAGAAATCGGCAGTTATTTAGGCCTTAAACTTGAAACGGTGAGTCGCTCCTTATCTAAATTCCAAGAAAATGGTTTAATTAAGGTACAAAACCGTTTGATTGAAATCATTGATGCTCCCGCACTCAAACAATTAATTAACAACTGCCAACAATAAGCCACCATGCCTATGACTCCATCTGGACCAGTCCTCTTTCTGGCCCCTGCGGCCATTTTGGAGTCTTTGCAATCTAGGCTAAATACCGTGCCAGTGCCGCAGCTTATGCTGCTCCCCATTGGCATGCAGTCACAAATCCCCACGCTACCCACTGACGGGCTGCTACTTACGGCAGGCCATGCGAGCGTTGAACACTATTTATCCAGTGCTCATTGGGCCCATTCACAAAACTGGCAACATATTGACCTTGCCTTAGTTGGCGAGCCTCAATGCGCCGCTCAATTGGGCTGGATGCTAGCCGCCAGTGGCGAGCCTGCAGCCCTCGCTTACGCAGCCCCCTTACTAGATGCCCTTGCTCCCGCAGGATCGGCATATTGGCTGCACGCCGGAGGGCCTGGCGCGGCAAGCTTTTTAGCCCTTTTGCAAAACATCATGCTGCAGCCTCTGATTGAAAGCTGGAAAGTCATTTTCCCCAATGGCAAGCCGTCACCCAAGGCTGATTTAAGCAAGCTGGCTGAATTACAAACGACGCAATGGCAAGCCCTCTATCCACTCTGCCAGCAATACTTAGCCCTCAGCCAAGGGCGAGCCCACCACGCTTTTCACCCTCAACTTAATCCGTTTCAGCTACCGACACATATTGAACCTGCCGCCGCATTAGCTCAGTTTTTGATACAGTTCCTTCAAAAATCTCAATAGCGCAAATACATTAACTGAGCAAGATAAGCCTGCTTTTCTATACTCATACTTCCTCTTATTACATCTTGCCGCGCATGTTGTCTGCCCTAATCAAAGCACGGCCTAAAGCGGCCATGTATCGCGTGCTGCTACGCCAATTGTATTTCTCTGGCGTTCAATCTCTTGGCGTAAGTTGCTTAGCGGGCGCGGCCATTGGCGCGGTGGTCGTTACCTTGGTACAAGGCAACTTTGGCCAAAGTGGTATTAAGGCGATGAATGTACTGATGATCAGCGCGATGCAAGAGGCAGGCCCCCTGATGGTGGGGCTAATTTTTACGGCGCGTAGCGCATCGGCCATGGCCACAGAATTATCCACCATGAAAGTACACGGCGAATTACGCACCCTAGAGCGGGTCGGCATCTCCGTTTGGGGGTATTTAATCCAGCCGCGCATTATTGCCGCAGGATTAAGCTGCGTGCTGTTATTTTGCTACTTTATGGCTGCAGCCCTGTTAAGTGGCGCGCTGATTACCCCTCAATCGGGGGTGTTTGCAGAAATCAGGCAAAGCTTAAGCCACCTTTCCCTCAGCACCGCCGTGACGGGGCTAGGAAAAAGCCTGTTATTTGGCGTCATCACCAGCATGTCGGCCTGTTTACTTGGCCTAAGTGCCGCATCTGCAAGTACAGAGATTGCCAGGCTCTCTTCACGGGCAGTTTTACTCAGTATTCTTGCGATTCTAACGCTAGATGCCGCGCTAGCCCTACTATTAAACCCACTCAAATGAGCAACGCTCCCCAGCGCCTGCTACTCCTTTGCAAACATAGCGGGGAGCGGAATTTAGCTTTAGATCAGGCCTGCTATTTACTGCGTAAATACTTAAAACGCCCATGGGGCTTGCTTGCTTTAAGTGGGGGTCTATTAAGCAACATCAATGTACTTGAAAACCTCTGGCTTATCCCGTCTTGGCAGAACAACCAAAGCAGCACCGAAATACTTACAAACTTGCAATCCATACTCAGCCAACTCAACATTAATGAGCAAAACGCAGCAAAGCTCTTGGTTGCAAGGCCCGCAAACTTAAGTAACACCGAAACCAGAGTCGCGCTGCTACTACGGGCTCTACTGCTAAGCCCAGAGATATTGCTGATTGATCACGATTGGTTTTTAGGCTTAAAACAAGTAGATAGAGACCTTTATCAGCGCGCCCTACCCCTGCTGGCACACTGCGATTGGTGGGTATTCAGCGATGATATTGAAGCCCCCAGTAATGATGCGGCTTGGAGCACACAAGACGCTTTGACCTTTTTGGCTGAACAAATACCTAGCAGCAGCTAAATCCGTTTAATTAATGGATAAATCATACGCAATGAGCAATACCACGATAAGCACTTTTTTACAGCAAGATAAACGCTGGCAAGTCGGCTTATTTATAAGCGGTGGTCTACTGCTTGCTGGTCTGCTGCTGTATATATTGATTCGAACACTAGGCTGGTTTGAACCCAGCTATGTCCTTGTTTTTTACACCCAAAGTGCTGAATCGCTGCTTGTTGGCATGCCAATCCGTCTTTCTGGACTTCCTATCGGCAATGTCACCGAAATCACGCTAGAAGAAGACACACATGTGCAGGTAAAAATAAAAATAAAAACTGAATATCAACGCTGGATTAAACCAGACTCAAATGCCACCCTGATGGCCGAAGGGCTGTTTGGTGATCATTTTATTCAAATAACGGCCAGCAAAAAAACCACCCCACCCTTGAGCGACGGCGCAATGATTACTTTTATTCCCGCAAGCAACATGAGCGATTTTGTTCCTCAATTAAAAGAGCGGCTATTCCCTTTATTGGAAGAAATGCAAAGTCTGGCAACACATTTAAAATCGCCCGACGGGCAACTGAACCACACGCTAAGCGAAGCGCAGCAACTGATGCATGAATTACGCAGCACGCGTCAGCAAATCGATAAGCTACTGATTGCCAGCACAGGGTTAGCAGAAAAAAAACTGCCCGCCAGCCTAGCCCACCTCAACACCACGCTGATCGAATTTAAAAACCTTGCACAAAGTGCCGATACACAGCTCTTTGCTAGCACACAAAAACTGCAAACCACCCTAAGCAAATTTGAACAAACCGGCGAACATGCAAATGCCAGCCTGCAAGAGATGCGTTTATTACTCCAAGAAACTAGGCCAAGCTTACACAAGCTATTACAAGACTCCGACCTTCTGATTCGTAATGGCAATACCACCATTAGCAATATGCACGAGCACTGGCCATTTAGCGGCGAGAGCAAACCCGCCTCCATGCCTGAAACACTACCCCCATAGTGCCAATTTTGAATAAACACAGCAGGTTCCCCCTCACCTGCCAAGCAAAAAACAGCAAAATATCAGCCATATTCACAAGCGAACTGACAAAACGTCCGCCAGCCGCTACAATTTACGGCTTCGTAAAGTCCGCCTAAGCGCTTAAGCATGCATGTTTTCAGAAGCGTTTCCGACGCGCATCTTCCCCCTACTGCAATTACCATCGGTAATTTTGATGGTTTGCACGCGGGCCACGAAGCAATGTTGTCCGAATTAAAATCGGTTGCCCGTCAGCACGGGCTAAAAACCTGCGTGCTCACTTTTGAGCCGCACCCGCGTGAGTTTTTTACGCCAGACGCGGCCCCCGCTCGCCTCACCAGCCTGCGCGAGAAGCTAGAGCTATTAAAAAGCCACCATATTGACTATGTGATAGTGCAGCGTTTTAACCGTGCATTTTCATCCTTAAGTGCGCTGGATTTTAGAGATCAAATCCTCGCAAAAGGTTTAAATGCTCGGAGTGTGATTGTGGGCGACGATTTTTGTTTTGGCGCCAAACGCGCGGGTGATTTTGCCCTACTACAAGCCAGCCCAGATTTTAGCGCCTGTAGCTTGGCCACCGTTGCCGATCAAGGCACGCGGATTTCTTCTACCGCCGTGCGCAATGCGCTGGCAGCGGGAAATATGGATTTAGCCGCTGGCTATTTGGGCCGCCCCTATTCCATTGCGGGCCGCGTAGTGGATGGCGATAAAATTGGCCGCACCTTGGGTTTTCCAACCGCCAACATTCAAATCAAACACAATCGCCCACCTTTGTTTGGCATTTTTGTGGTTGAAGTGCATGGGCTAGAAAAGCCCTATCAAGGCGTGGCAAGCCTAGGCTTTAGGCCAACCATTCATGGTGGCGATGCCTACCCAAAATTAGAAGCGCATTTATTTGATTTTAAACGCGAGATTTATCGCCAACATCTACGTGTAGACTTCCTGCATAAATTGCGCGATGAAGAAAAATATATCGATTTGCCCACCCTAGTGAAGCAAATCGAAAAAGACTGCCAAAATGCCCGCGACTGGTTTGCTGATCATCACGAGGCTGGGCTGAAAAATACAAAAGTTCTGTAGACACAGAGAAAAAATGAGCCCACAGAGCACACTGAGAACATCTTGAAACGGGACGTTTCTCTCCTGACTGCTGTGAACTCAGTGATCCCCAAGCCTACAGACCTTTTTAAAAGCACTTAACTAAATACCATTGAGAGATAAACATGTCAGACAAACCAGCCAATAAATACCCAGTTAACTTACTTGATACGCCATTTCCTATGCGTGGCGACTTGGCCAAGCGCGAACCAGGCTTTTTAAAAGACTGGCAAGACAACAAGCTATACCAAGCGATTCGGGCCAAAGCTAAAGAGCAAAACCGCCCTAAATTTATTTTGCACGATGGCCCGCCTTACGCTAATGGCGACATTCATATTGGTCATGCCGTTAATAAAGTTTTAAAAGACATCATCATCAAGGCCAAGACTTTAGATGGCTTTGACGCGCCTTATGTTCCAGGCTGGGATTGTCACGGCTTGCCGATTGAGCATCAAATCGAAAAAATCGTTAAATTTGACAAGCAAGCGCTGGCGGCCAACCCTGACATTTTTGCGCGCGTGCAAGACTACCGCAAAGCCAATGGCCTCGATCCAAAAGAAACCCGCCTGCCCGCAGCGTTTACCCGCGAGCTGTGCCGTGAATACGCCGCCACCCAGATTGAGCGCCAAAAGGCTGACTTTATCCGCTTGGGTGTACTAGGTGATTGGAACAACCCCTATTTGACTATGGACTTTAAAACCGAGGCCGATATCGTTCGCACCTTGGGTAAAGTCCACGCCAACGGTTATCTGCTGCGCGGCCAAAAGCCGGTGCATTGGTGCGTAGACTGTGCATCGGCACTGGCCGAAGCAGAAGTGGAATACGAAGATAAAATCTCACCAGCGATCGACGTTGGCTTTCGCGTTATCGACAGCGCAGCCTTATCTAAGGCATTTGGCGGTGTAAGTATTAGCGATGCACCTGCTTTTGCGCTGATCTGGACCACCACACCTTGGACGCTCCCTGCCAACCAAGCCGTATCGGTCCACCCAGATTTTATTTACGATCTGATCGCTACGCCAAAAGGCCTGCTGATCTTAGCGCGTGATTTAGCCGAGACTACCATCAAGCGCTACGACATCGAAACCACCGAAGTGATCGCGCAAGCCAAGGGCTCAGCGCTTGAATTCTTGCAACTACAGCACCCATTCCTTGACCGTGTTGTGCCGATTATCTGCGGCGACCATGTCACCACCGAAGCAGGGACTGGCCTTGTACATACCGCCCCTGCCCATGGCTTAGAAGACTATGCAATTGGCACCAAATACAAGCTAGCCACCGACAATCCTGTTGGCAATGATGGCCGTTTTTATAGCAATATCGAGCTACTGGGTGGCAAAAGCGTTTGGGAAGCCAACCCAATGGTGCTAGCTATTTTAGAGGAACGCGGCGCGCTGTTTGCTAGCAAAAAACTAGAACATAGCTACCCACATTGCTGGCGTCATAAAACCCCGATTATTTTCCGCGCCACCAGCCAATGGTTTATTGGCATGGAAACCACAGGCAATAACGGCCAAACGCTGCGCGCCCAAGCCAATACCGCAGTGGACTCCACCGAGTTCTTCCCTGCTTGGGGCCGCGCGCGCTTAGAATCCATGATTAAAAATCGCCCAGACTGGTGCGTATCGCGCCAACGTAACTGGGGCGTGCCGATGACTTTCTTTGTACACAAAGAAACGGGCGAGCTACACCCCAACTCCGGCGAACTGCTTGAAATCGTGGCCAAGCGCATTGAGCAGGAAGGCATTGAAGCCTGGTTTAAGCTCGACGCTGAAGAGTTACTTGGCAAGGATGCGGTTTACTACGACAAGCTCAAAGACACCCTTGATGTATGGTTTGACTCTGGCTCGACCCATTACGCAGTACTAAAACAAAGGGAAGAGCTGACTTGGCCTGCTGATTTGTACTTAGAAGGCTCAGACCAACACCGTGGCTGGTTCCAATCATCCTTGCTCACAGGCTGCGCTACCGAAGGCCGAGCACCTTACAAGCAATTGCTAACCCACGGCTTTGTGGTGGATGGCAAGGGCATGAAGATGTCTAAGTCCAAAGGTAATGTGATTGCGCCGCAAACGGTGATTAATCAGCTGGGTGCAGATATGCTGCGCCTATGGGCGGCTTCCACCGATTACTCGGGTGAGCTGACCATTTCTGACGAGATTTTGAAGCGTACCGCCGATTCTTATCGCCGTATCCGTAATACGCTGCGCTTCTTACTGGCCAATATTTCCGACTTTGATGCAAGCCATGTCTTACCCACCGACGAGCTATTGCAGCTGGATCGCTACGCCTTGGTTGAGCTGGCTGCATTCCAGCAAAAAATCACCGCGCTTTACGATAAGTACGAGTTTCACCTGGCCGTGCAAGAAATCCATGCGTATTGCTCAGAAGGCTTAGGCTCTTTCTACTTAGACATTATCAAAGATCGGCTCTACACCATGGCTGCGGATAGCCAAGGCCGCCGCTCAGCGCAAACTGCGCTGTGGCATATCAGCCAAGCTTTGGTACGCTTGCTTGCGCCGATTCTCTCCTTTACTGCGCATGAAGCATGGAGCGCGCTCAAAAACGAAGAAAGCGTATTTCTTAGCACATGGCACACAACCCCAAGCGTGCAGGATGCCGCCACGCTGGAAGCCCGCTTTGTACTGGTGCGTGAAGTTCGCGCTGCAGCGCAAAAAGAAATTGAGCTGCAACGCGCCGATGGCAAGCTAGGCTCTAGCCTGCAAGCCGAAGTAGACATCACCGCCGGTGGCGAAACATTTACCGCCCTTGCCGCCTTGGGCGACGAGCTAAAATTTGTGCTAATCACCTCCCAAGCCCGCCTTCACGCAGGGGACACCACACAAATCAGCGTAAGCGCTTCTGCCGAGGCTAAGTGTGAGCGTTGCTGGCACTACACTGCCAGCGTAGGCACGCACAGCGATCATCCAACGCTATGCAGCCGTTGCAATAGCAATCTGCACTCCACAGGCGAGGCGCGTACTCATGCTTAACCGTGGCCTAGCGCGCTGGCTAGGGTTGGCACTTTTAGTACTAGTCCTAGATCAAGCGAGCAAGCATGCGATTGAGGCGATGTTCCAATTTGGTGAACAGCTTGCCTTAATCCCTGGCTTTTTTAACCTCACGCTGGCCTACAACCCTGGCGCAGCGTTTAGCTTTTTAGCCGACGCGGGTGGCTGGCAGCGCTATTTCTTTACGGTGCTGGCACTGGGTGTATCGGTGTTTATTGTGTTTTTGCTCAAAAAACACCAAGCAGAAACACGCTACGCGCTGGCGCTGGCGCTGATTTTGGGTGGCGCGCTGGGCAATGCCATTGATCGTATGCTGTTAGGTCATGTGATCGACTTTATTCAGATCCATTACCAGCAGCGCTGGTACTACCCAGCCTTTAATATTGCGGACTCCGCTATTTGTATCGGTGCAGTTCTGATGGTGATTGATTCCTTCCGGCGCGAAGCTAAATCGGAGAAAACAGCATGAAGATGCAAATTGTTTTAGCAACGCCCCGTGGCTTTTGTGCGGGTGTTGACCGTGCCATTGCCATTGTTGAAAAAGCACTCGAAAAATTTGGCGCGCCAATTTATGTGCGCCATGAAGTGGTACACAATAAATTTGTGATCGAAGATCTCAAGCTGAAAGGGGCCATTTTTGTTGAAGACTTGGCCGATGTACCTGCAGGCAATACGCTGATTTTCTCTGCTCACGGCGTATCCCAAGCCGTACGTACCGAGGCCAGCGAGCGCGGCTTAACTATTTTTGACGCCACTTGCCCTCTGGTCACCAAAGTTCACCTAGAAGTAAAACGCCTGCGTGAACAAGGCTTCGAGATCATTATGATTGGCCATAAAGGCCACCCAGAAGTAGAAGGCACCATGGGCCAAGCCCAAGGTGGCATGTATTTGGTAGAAGAAACCAGCGACGTAGCTACCCTGCAAGTTGCAAGCGACAAGCTAGCATACGTAACCCAAACCACGCTGTCGGTGGATGATGCACAAGTGGTGATTGAAGCCCTTCGGGCCCGCTTCCCTAATATTGTTGGCCCTAAGAAAGACGACATCTGCTACGCCACGCAAAATCGCCAAGACGCCGTGAAACACCTCGCTAAAGAAGTGGATGTGGTAGTGGTGGTAGGCTCGCCAAACAGCTCTAACTCTAACCGCCTACGTGAAGTAGCCGCCAACCTAGGTATTGATTCCTATATGGTGGATAACGCCAGCGAGTTAAAAGCCGAGTGGTTTATTGGCAAGGTAAACGTCGGCGTAACGGCGGGCGCTTCTGCACCTGATATTTTGGTACAGCAAGTCATTGCCCAAGTAGAAAAATTTGGTGCAGGCTCGATACGCCAAATGGATGGCATTGAAGAAAATGTGATTTTCTCGCTGCCTAAGGGCTTAGTGTAAGCGTTTATGTAAACGCCACCCTAGCGGGCCGTTTAAGCCAAACGGCCCGCTGATTCAGCTTTAAGCCACCGTACCAAGCCCTCCTTTTGGCCAACTCAGCTTATGACCTCTCCCCGCAGCAACTGCTTTCATTGTGGCGAGCCACTTTTGGCACCTGACCACTTCCCCGTTATGTATAAGCAAGTAGAGCAAGCCACCTGCTGCGCAGGCTGCCAAGCCGTGGCTACGACTATTATTCAAAGCGGTTTAGATAGCTATTACACCGAACGAGATCGCCCAGCAGACCGAGCCCAGCCCCTACCGGATGAAATCCTTGCCCAGCTCAATCTGTATGACGACAGCAGCCTGCAAGCCAGCTTTGTACTCAATATCGACAGCGATATCCGCGAAGCATCACTGATTTTGGAGGGCATTAGCTGCACCGCCTGTATTTGGCTTAATGAGCGCCATATTCGTCAGCTTCCTGGCGTATTATCAGCCAGCATCAATTACAGCACTCACCGCGCCCGTGTGCGCTGGGATGAGCGCCTTATTCAGCTTTCCAGCATATTGCAAGCGATTGCCGCAATTGGTTATCGTGCTCAGCCTTATGATCAAGCCAAGCAAGAAGCGGGATGGCAAAAGCAGCGTAAAAGCGCCCTACTGCGGTTATGGATAGCGGGCCTATCCATGATGCAAGTCATGATGTTTTCTGTGCCCATTTATATGGCTAGGGCCGGTGAAATCGCCCCAGAGTGGCTGCATCTTATGCACTGGGCCAGCCTAATTCTTACCCTGCCGGTAGTACTCTATTCAGCGATGCCTTTTTATGTTTCAAGCTGGCGAGATTTAAAACGCCGTCGCACCGGCATGGACTTACCCGTGGCCATTGGCGTGCTCACAGCCTTTATTGCCAGCTGCTACACACTGCTTACCGGACATGGCGAGATTTACTTTGACTCGGTCTCGATGTTTGTATTTTTACTGCTTACTGGGCGCTACCTAGAAATGGCAGCGCGGCGTAAAGCAGGCGCGGCAACAGAGCAACTGGTCAAACTCATCCCCGCCTTTGCACATAAAATTGATGGGCAAGGGACGATAGAAGTTACCGTTAGCAGCCTAAAAGTGGGTGAAAAAATCCTGGTTAAATCAGGCGAAACCATCCCTGCCGATGGCATTGTTCGCCAAGGCGAAGGGGCGGTTAGCGAGGCACTACTGACGGGCGAAAGCCTGGCCATCCCCAAAACCACCGGCATGCCAGTCACAGGGGGCACGCTCAATTTAGCCGCTCCACTACATATCGAAGTCAGCCAGATTGGTGAAAATACCCGCCTTGCGGCCATCGTGCGTTTGCTCGATCAAGCACTGGCGCAAAAGCCACGCCTCGCCCTGCTTGCTGAACAGGTAGCCGGCTGGTTTACTGCGGCGCTTTTAATGACAGCCGCCTTGGCATGGTTGTATTGGAATCAACACGATCCCATCCACGCTCTGCCCATCATGGTTTCGGTGCTGGTCATCTCCTGCCCCTGTGCCCTGGCTCTTGCCACACCCGTTGCACTTACCGCCGCCATGGGGCATTTAGCCCAATTAGGGCTTATGGTTGCCAATAGCCCCTCCTTAGAAGCGCTGGCTAAAATCACCGACGTGATGCTGGATAAAACCGGCACCCTTACCCATGGCGAACCACGCATCCAACAATATATCGCTAGTCACAAAAAAGAAGCAGAAGCCCGCCAAATTGCTGCCTCGCTAGAGGCCAGCTCCGCTCATCCCTTAGCCCGTGCCTTTATTTTGCCAGACGTACCCTTGGCTCAAGAAATTCAAACCTACCCCGGTGGCGGCTTAAGTGGCATGGTGGATGGCCAGCTGTATTACATCGGCCATCCTGATTTTGTAAACAGGCAATGCAGCATGCTGATGCCTGAATCCATCCGCAAAGCAGAAGGAAGCTTAATTGCGTTAGCAAGCAAAACAGCATGGTTAGGTGCTTTTATTGTGGCGGACACCCTGCGCTCTGACGCAGCCGCATCTGTAGCCGCCTTGCAGGCTACCGGCTTACGCCTGCACCTTGTATCGGGCGATAGCAACGCTACCGTACAAGCTTTAGCTTTAAGCATGCATATTGAAAACGCTGTCGGCAGAGCAACGCCCAGGGATAAGCTGGCTTACATCAACACACTGCAACAACAGGGCCGCCGAGTATTAATGCTGGGAGATGGCGTCAACGATGCGCCCGTTTTAGCGCAAGCCGATGTCTCTATGGCAATGGGGGCTGGGGTCGATGTAGCTCATGCCGCAGGCGATATGGTGCTACTCAATAATCAGCTGGATCGGCTTCCCAAAGCGCTAGCCCTTGCAAAAAAAACCCGCACAATTATTCGTCAAAATTTAGTCTGGGCCATTGTTTATAACCTAGCCGCGTTACCCTTAGCCGTCTGCGGCCTGATTACTCCATGGATTGCTAGCCTAGGCATGGCCAGCAGCTCGCTTTTGGTGGTACTCAATGCCTTACGGCTCAAAGGAAAAAGCTAAATGGAAAGCCTTTATTTGTTGATTCCTCTTTCCGTCTTGTTGGTGTTTTTAATTGGAATTCTATTTTGGTGGTCGCTCAGAGGAGGGCAATTTGATGATATGGAGGGGCCTGGCTGGCAGATTTTGCAAGATGATGACAGCCTGCTCGTAGAGAAAAGTTCCGCAGACGAAAGAAAAAACAAGGAATTTAAGTCTGACGGGGTGTAAAATGCCGCGATCTGACGAAAGGCATTGATGTTCGTCAATAAGAACGCCGACTGAAGCAGCTAAAGTTCAGTTAGCATAATTACATAAGAAATATTCACAACCAGCAAAAAACCAGTTTCTTCCTTACAACTAGTTAAATGCAGACAGGTTGTACATTTTTCAAGTCAAAAATTCAAAGTCCAAGCTGTTGGAGATCAATCGGAGCTCGCATGGAACACCAAGGTACATACAACTATAAAGTGGTGCGGCAATTTGCCATCATGACAGTCATTTGGGGGATTGTCGGGATGCTGGTTGGCGTGATCATCGCTGCCCAGATGTACTGGCCAGAACTTAATTTTGGCCCTTACTTTCATTTTGGCCGCTTACGACCACTACACACTAACGCAGTTATTTTTGCGTTTGGTGGTAGCGGTTTATTTGCAACATCCTATTACGTGGTTCAGCGCACCTGTAATGTGCGTTTGATCTCCGACAAGCTGGCAGCCTTCCATTTTTGGGGCTGGCAACTGGTGATTGTGCTGGCCGCCATCACTCTGCCTATGGGTTACACCCGTGGCAAAGAATACGCCGAGCTAGAATGGCCAATCACTTGGTTGATCGCCGTGATTTGGGTAGCTTACGCGATCGTATTCTTTGGCACGATTGCTAAGCGCAAAGTGAAGCATATCTACGTTGCCAACTGGTTTTATGGTGCGTTTATTCTTGCTGTAGCGCTGCTGCACATCGTTAACGGCTTGGCGATTCCTGTGTCTGCCACCAAGTCATACTCGGTTTACTCCGGCGCTGTCGATGCGATGGTGCAATGGTGGTATGGGCACAATGCGGTAGGGTTCTTCTTAACCGCTGGCTTCTTAGGCATGATGTACTATTTTGTGCCAAAGCAAGCGGGACGTCCGGTTTACTCCTATCGTCTGTCCGTGGTGCACTTTTGGGCGCTATCGTTCACTTATATGTGGGCTGGCCCGCACCATTTGCATTACACCGCGCTGCCAGATTGGACTCAATCTTTGGGTATGGTGTTCTCCTTGATTCTGCTGGCTCCAAGCTGGGGCGGTATGATTAACGGGATTATGACGCTATCAGGTGCATGGCATAAGCTGCGTACCGATCCCATCCTGAAATTCCTCGTTACTGCATTGTCGTTCTACGGCATGTCCACTTTTGAAGGCCCGATGATGGCCATCAAAACAGTGAACGCGCTATCGCATTACACAGACTGGACCATTGGTCACGTGCACTCCGGCGCTTTAGGCTGGGTGGCCATGATTACTATCGGCTCAATTTACTACCTCATCCCTCGCCTGTTTAACAAAGAAGAAATGTATTCGGTAAAACTGATCGATACCCACTTCTGGATCGCGACGATTGGCGTGGTGCTTTACATCTCTTCCATGTGGATTGCCGGTGTAACGCAGGGCTTGATGTGGCGTGCAGTTAATACTGATGGCACTTTAACTTACGCCTTTATTGACTCAGTTAAAGCATCGTATCCGTATTACTTTATCCGCTTCTTGGGTGGTCTGTGCTTCTTGTCGGGCATGATATTGATGCTTTACAACGTACTGCGTACCGCTTTTTCTGGCCAAGCTGTCGATGCCAAAATTCCGGCCATTGCTCAACACGCCTGATCAAGAGGAGATAAATCATGAAAAACTTTATGAACCAACTGCAAGCAAAGGTCGAGCAAAACGTCGCCTACTTAATCATTCTGACGTTACTGACCTTAAGCATTGCCATGCTGGTAGAAATTTTACCGCTGATGTTTAGCAACTCCACCACCAAGCCTATCGAAGGGGTAAAACCTTACACCGCCCTAGCCTTGGCTGGACGCGATATTTTTGTGCGCGAAGGTTGCTATAACTGCCACTCACAAATGATTCGCCCTTTCCGCGCAGAAACTGAGCGTTACGGGCATTACTCTGTAGCAGGTGAATCTGTTTACGATCGTCCATTTCAGTGGGGTTCCAAACGCACAGGGCCAGATTTAGCCCGTGTGGGTGCGCGTTACTCTGACGAATGGCATCGTGCTCACTTAATGAATCCGCGCGATGTTGTGCCAGAGTCAAACATGCCTGCCTTTGCCTTCTTAGCGGCAAACAAGGTGGACTCTGCCGCTCTGCCAGCCAAAATGACAGCCTTGCGTAAACTTGGCGATCCATACTCTGACGCTGATATCAAAGGCTCTGTAGCCGCGACTGAAGGCAAAACAGAAATGGAAGCTGTGATTTTCTACCTACAAGGCTTGGGTCTTGCACTCAAGAACAAGAGGTAATTCATCGTGGAAATCTTAAACAATCTACGCGTGCTCTCTACCGTAGTCAGTTTCATTTGTTTTGTGGGCATCATCATTTGGGCCTGCAGCAAAAACAGCAAAGCATCTTTTGATGAAGCGGCACAGCAACCGTTCCTTGATGATGATCTGCCCTCATCAAACAAGACCTCCTGATTTCTAGAGGATATAAAAAATGACAGATTTTCAAAGTATCTTTT
Organism: Iodobacter sp.; assembly: GCF_025352645.1. Classification (GTDB taxonomy): domain Bacteria; phylum Pseudomonadota; class Gammaproteobacteria; order Burkholderiales; family Chitinibacteraceae; genus Iodobacter. The sequence goes on from NZ_JANXSO010000007.1 coordinate 25,358, forward strand.
GGAATTATTGGATCGCGATCATTGTGATCGGCGGTATTGTGGCAATGACTTTGCTTTTAATGAGCCAAGGTGTTGTTAAGCTCAAAAAAGGTGAAAATGCCGATGTAACTGGCCATAAATGGGATGGAGATTTAGAAGAATTCAACAATCCGTTGCCGGGCTGGTGGGTCATGATGTTTTATATGACCATCGTTTTTGGCGTGGTCTATCTGGTGCTCTACCCTGGCATTTGGGGCGGCGCATGGAAATGGACATCGACCAACCAATATGGCAAAGAAGTGGTGCAAGCCAATTCTAAATACCAAGGGCTATACGATAAGTATTCCAAAATGCCGATTGCGGCTGTTGCACAGAATCAAGAAGCCAGAGACATGGGTAAACGCCTATTTCTGACTTACTGCATTCAGTGTCATGGCGCAGATGCACGCGGCGCTAAGGGTTTTCCAAACCTGACGGATGGCGATTGGTTATACGGTGGCACGCCTGACAACATCATGGAATCCATTGCAAATGGCCGTCATGGGCAAATGCCTGCTTGGGGTGCTGTATTTGGTGAGGAAAAAGTAAAAGACGTCGCCAACTATGTATTACAAATCGCTGGCAAGCCACGCAATGAACTACGTGCAAGCCGTGGTGCAGAAACATTCAAGCAAACATGTGTAGCCTGTCATGGTGCCGACGGCAAGGGCAATCAAGCCTTAGGCGCGCCAAATCTAACAGACAATACTTGGCTATATGGCGGCTCTGAAGCCACGATCATTGAAACGATTACCAATGGTCGCAGCAATGTGATGCCAGCATGGAAAGAGTTCTTAGGCGATGCCAAAGTGCATTTATTGGCTGGCTATGTTTATGGCCTTTCCAACAATCAGAAAGTAAAGTAGGAAAGCATAGGGGGTGGGCTGGGGTTTCCCCCGCACTTTATGTTTTAAACGGGCGGGTTTATCCCGCCCGTTTTTCCTTGATCGAAATGCTTTGTGTTGCCACTAACGCAAAACATTTTGCCTGGAGCAGGTAAAGAAATGAGTAAAAAATTAAGAGATATTCCCGTTACCGTCATCAAAGACGATGGCGAATACGAAGAGATCCACCTTTACAGCAAGCATAAAAAAATCTACCCGCGCTGGGTAAATGGCCTGTTTAATCGCTGGCGTATTCTGTTTGTTATCATCACTCAGCTCTTCTTCTACGGCATGCCTTGGCTACAAATGAATGGCCGCCAAGCATTGCTATTCAATATCACCGAACACACTTTTTATATTTACGGCTTTGTTTTCTTGCCGCAAGATTTTATCTATCTTACTGCCCTACTACTTGCTAGTGCGATTGGGCTATTTGCTTGGACCACTGCCGGAGGGCGGCTGTGGTGTGGTTATGCCTGTCCACAAACCGTCTATACCGAGATTTTTCTTTGGATAGAAAAATGGGTAGAAGGCGATCGCATGGCGCGCATCAAGCTGGATAACGCCCCCAGCAGCGCACGTAAAATACGCCTAAAAGCCATCAAACACAGCATATGGATCATCTTCTCGCTGTGGACAGGTTTTACCTTTGTGGGTTATTTCACGCCGATTCGCGCACTCTGGACCGAAGTTACTCAGTTTGGCCTAGGCCCTTGGGAAACCTTCTGGGTGTTTTTCTATGGTTTTGCCACCTATGGCAATGCCGGTTGGATGCGTGAGCAGGTTTGTAAGTATATGTGCCCCTACGCCCGCTTTCAGAGCACCATGTTTGATGCGGACACACTGATTATTTCTTATGATGCCGAGCGTGGAGATGCACGCGGTAGCCGTAAAAAAGGCAGCGATTACAAAGCGGCGGGCTTAGGCGATTGCATTGATTGCACGGTATGCGTGCAAGTTTGCCCCGTTGGCATCGATATCCGTGATGGCTTGCAATACGAGTGCATTGGTTGCGCCGCCTGTATTGATGCCTGTGATGAAATCATGGATAAAATGGAATATCCACGCGGGCTAATTCGTTACACCACAGAAAACGCGCTGGAGCATAAATACCCTGAGCGAGACATCATCAAAAAAATCACCCGCCCCCGTGTGATGATGTATGTCTTACTGCTGTTTATTATTATGGGCATTACCGTAAGCTCTTTAGTCATGCGTAAACCCATCAAAGTCAATATTTCTAGAGACCGTGTTGCCATGGTGAGGGAAGCAGATGATGGCTGGCTAGAAAATAGTTATCGCTTACAGATTCAAAATACCGATGAAAAAGCACATAGCTACACGATTATAGCGACAGGGATCGCCAATTCACGAACCATTGTGGAAGGCTCAGGTCAGATCTTTGTAGAGGCCACGGCCAGCCAAGATATTGGTGTTCGTGTGCAAATTGAACCAAATCTTGCTGGGGCTGGCGGACATGAAATCCACTTTATTATTACCGCCACAGATAACCCAACCATCACCAGTACAGAAAAAGCTAGTTTTATAGGACGCTAAAGATGCAAAACGAAACCACAGAACCTTGGTACAAGCACCGATTTGTATGGCTACTGATTTTATTCCCCACCGTTGCCGTTGTCGGTGGGGTTAATTTGTTTTTTCAAGCCGTTCAAAGCGACGATGGCTTGGTCAGCGATGATTATTATAAGGAAGGGCAAGAAATAAACAGCCAGCTCGATCGCGACATCAAAGCCACAAACTTAGGCCTAAGTGGGCAATTAATGCTGGGTGAAGACGGTAAGTCCATCCGTATTCAGCTGAATAAGGCGATTGCTGGTGACTTGGTACTCAAGCTGATGCACCCTACCCGTGCGGGTCAAGACCAAACCATTATTTTACATAAGCAAGCGCCACAATTTTATGTTGGCAAGCTAAGCAATGCCCTCACCCAGCCTCGCTGGCAGGTGGAATTGGCCGACACCAGCAAGCAATGGCGTTTAAAAGCGGAGTGGTCCATCAGTGATGCCGAAGCCCTGCAGCTCAAGCCCACAACATAACTAGAGAGGCGCTGCTTGCCCTAGCAAAATCAAACAGAGCGCAGCAAGCAACGCCATCAGATGATTTATCATAAAAAAAGCCTACTGCTGAACTGCACCCCAAAAGTTGGACACCCGTCCATTTTTGGGGTGTTTTTATGTCCAAGTACACAATGCAATTCAAACTTACTGCCGTTCAGCAATAGTTAACGGGCGAAGCAGGTATTAAAACGATCGCCAAGCAACATGG
>NZ_JANXSO010000025.1 GCF_025352645.1 Iodobacter sp.
GAATCAATGCCGGGGAAAATACGGCTATTCCAAGACCACAAATTAAAATCATTCATCGTCATGATTTTGGGCGTGTAGCTACCGGGGTCAATATCGTAGGCATTCAATAAAAACACAAAATCCCGATCGACTTCGGCAATCAAAGGATGCTTGGTTTTAGGGTGGGTAATCCAAAAACCCATCATGCCCATCGCCATTTGCGTCATTTCATCAGCATGGGGGTGGTACATAAATGTGCCGGGCCGCCTTGCCACAAATTCATACACAAAGGTTTTGCCAGGCTGAATCGCTTTCTGATTTAAGCCTGAAACGCCATCCATGCCATTAGGCAGACGCTGGCCATGCCAGTGCACGCTGGTGTGCTCAGGGAGTTTGTTGCTTACAAAGATACGTACCCGATCACCTTCAACCACTTCGATGGTTGGGCCGGGCGATTGGCCGTTATAGCCCCATAGATGCGCCTTAAAACCAGGGGCCATTTCTCTCACGACTGGCTCGGCCACAAGGTGAAACTCTTTCACCCCCTGATTCATCCGCCAAGGTAAGGTCCAGCCATTTAACGTCACCACGGGGTTATAAGGGCGGCCATTTTCTGGAATGAGCGGCGGCATAGTGTCGGGCAGGGCTTGGCTAACTGGCTCAGGCAAGGCGGCCATAGCCACTTTGCTCACACTGGCGGCAATCACTGCACCGGCCATACCCGCCGTTCTTAAGAAATCTCGTCTTGAATTCATCACTGCTGCCTTTTTAAGAAATGAGCTTAATGCCCTGCATCCGCACTGGCATTACCCGCTGTTACTGAGCTGATCATGGATGCACTAGGTTTGCCCATCAGTTCGGCTTGCAAAGCCGCATCACTGAGCCAGAACTGCTGCTCTGCTGCGATGGCAGAAACAACACTACTAATTTGCTCACGAGAATCTGCTAATAACTCAAAGACACTAAGAAGCATGCCGTTGTAGCGCAGGGTATTTTCTTCTGCGATGATTTTTCGTAAAGGCAGCACTTCATCTCGGTAGTGACGGCTCATATCGTAGGCCGTTCGATAGGCGGAATAACTGCTGCGTAAATTTGAGCCCGCTGCCCGCACCGTGGCTTCCAAGCGATTGGCTGCGACTAATGTTTGGGCACTCATGGCATCGCGTTGGCCACCACCCCAGTCAAATAGCGGTAAACGCAGCGCAATTTCATACCCCTTGCGATTCTTTTTTGTCCCTTCTGTATTATCAAAGACGGTGTCATGGCGTACGCCTAGCTCGATATCAATTAAGCTGGTCAGTCCATTCAGCCCCTGCGCCTTTGCAGAGGTATCAAATGTGGCCTTCGCCAGCTTGATATCCAGCCGTTCTTTATTGGCCAACTGACTAATTTCTTCGGCACTACGAGGGCTCTTAGGAAGATCGGGTAATTTATTAGGCAACTGAAGTTGAGCGGCTTGGGCATCATTTAAGCCGAGCCCCCGAACTAACTCCTCTCGGCTAGCTAGGGCTGAATGTTGTGCCGCAGCCCATTGTGTAGCAGATTCTGCATAAAAAATTTGCTGTTTCGCATGGGCTAAACGACTGTAATTGCCTACGGCGAGTAATCGCCGAGCGAGTTCGGCACTGGCTTCTGCAGTTTCAAAAACTTGCTTGGCGTATGCCAAACTCTGTTGTGCTGCAACCGCCTTTACCCACATCTGTCGTATCTGAGTTACTTGCTCAATCGTATCTAAGCTCAGTTGCAGCTGAGCCTGCCCGATACGACGCTGCGCTATATCGTAGCGCTGAGGCAAGGTGAGCAAATCCAGTAAACCAAAAGACAGCAAACGACCTAGTTCAAGCTCACTCCCTATGGTGACCCGCTCAAAAGTGAATAGTGGATTGGTGATCCGCCCAGATTGTGCGGCGCTTGCAGCATCAGCCCAGTTTTGCGCCAACATAGCTTGCACATTGGGGCTATTGAGCAGAGCCAAATGAACAGCACTATTTTGGTCTAGTGGCTTTTTTAGTAAATCAGTAGCGGCTTTATCCATTTCAGTGCGCTGCTTTGCTGTCGTCGCGAGGGCCAGCTTGCCTTGGGTGAAAGAGGCTGCCGTTTGATTACTTTGAGCGAGCGATCGCTCAAAGTCGACACTAGCACAAGCTGTCAATCCCAAAACAGAGAGGCTCAGGATTGCAAGCCTCACTCTCGACACCTGAAATAGTTCACTCATGAGCAGCTCCATGGCTTGCATCAGGTTGAGTCTGAGGCACAGAAGCTTGCCTAGCTTCTTTGGCATACACGCGCCAACCACCAATTTTGGCGACCGTCTCATTTGATTCACGCCAAGGAATAAGCACCTGTTCTCGATATGGCTGATATTGAGTAAGCACCGAGTGATATTCCAAGCGAGTGATAGAAGCTGGGGCGCTGATTTCATCTGATTGGGCAGTAGTAGCAGTTAAAAGCAAACTGATAGAAAACAGAGATATGCGTGGTTGCATGGCTACCTCGACCCAATGGTTAGTTAAGCTGAATAAGCCAGAAGTATAGGCACGCCATACCTATTGCTAAGATGACCCAAACATTACAAATTTGTCATAAAGCAAGGCAGGAGAAGATTCAGGATAGAATTTAAGCAACAGAGGGGAATAAAGATGCGCATCTTAATTATTGAAGATGAGAGCAAAACAGCTGCTTATTTAAAACAGGGCTTAAGTGAGAGTGGTTATGCGATTGATATCGCCAGCAATGGTATTGATGGCTTACATAAAGCACTGGAAGAAGAATTTGATTTAATCATCTTGGATGTGATGCTGCCTTTGCTCGATGGCTGGGGTGTGCTTGATGGTCTGCGACGTAGCAAGCAAACACCTGTACTCATGCTCACTGCACGCAGCCGGATTGATGACCGGGTACGCGGGCTAGAATCGGGTGCAGATGATTATTTGCCTAAGCCCTTTGCTTTCCCTGAGTTGCTGGCTCGCATAAAGGTACTGCTTAAAAGAAACAATAAAGTGAGTCCCGCCGAAACTCTACAACTGGCAGGGCTAGAGTTAGATCCTGTTAAACATAAAGCCTACCGTAATCAACAACAGATCGACCTAACTGCCCGCGAATTTGCTCTGCTGCATTTACTGATGCGCCGCCATGGTGAAGTGCTGACACGCACTCTGATTGCCTCGAATGTTTGGGATGTTAATTTTGATACCGACACAAATATTGTCGATGTAGCTATTCGCCGTCTAAGAGGCAAAGTAGATGATGGCTTTAGCCCTAAACTCATTCATACCGTACGTGGTGTGGGCTATGTTTTTGAAGTAAGGGATGAAGAATGATCGCCATGCTCAGTGATCTTTCTTATGCGAGGTTTCTAGTATGAATGTACCGCAATCTTTGGCTTGGCGGGTAGGCGGCATGGTGGGCGTATTTTGTGCAGTTTTAGTTTTTTTGATTGCCATTGGAACAGACCACTTATTGCGTTTAGCTCTAGATCAACGAGCCAAAACGGAACTGGTCGGCAAAATGGAAGTTTTGCAGCAGGTACTCAATGCCAATACGAGCGCCGATGAATCCAAGCTATCTGCACAATTAGTTGGCCATCCTTATTTACACTGGGCTCTTGTTTCAGGCTCAACCGTTTTAAAAAGCTCGGACCCTTTTGCCAAAGAACAAGCCCTTGCCCAAGCCCACTCCCAATGGATGAACGGTGTATTCACTAGAAAAAATAGCTTAGGCGATCCTGTCTTGCTCGGTGTTCAAGCGCACCCTACACAAGCACAATGGCTGCTGGTTTTTTTAGAAAGGGAAAGTGATCAAAAATTACTGCTCCTATTTCGCCAATCACAAGCCTTAGCCCTACCGTTTGCGGTGTTATTTATTGCGCTAGGCTCATGGCTGGTCGCTAAGCGTGCCTTGCAGCCCTTACAAACATTCAATGCCTTAGTGAGTAGTGTGACCGCAGCATCATTACATGCCCGATTAGGCATTGAAGCGGTGCCAACCGAGTTACAAGAGCTGGCAATCAGCTTTAACGGCATGTTGCAGCGCTTAGAGAATAGCGTTGAACGGCTATCACAATTCTCTGCCGATCTAGCGCATGAAATGCGTACGCCATTGAGTAATGTATTGGGCGATATTCAGGTAAATTTGAATAAAACCCGTGAGGTGGCGGATTATCAGCGCGTATTGGCCTCGGCCGAAGAAGAGCTATTACGGCTAAATCGTTTAATTAATGATCTCTTGTTTCTAGCCAATGCAGAGCAAGCCGAACAGGCTTTGAATCTAGAAGAAATTGATTTAAAGCCACTAATTGAAATGTTATTTGATTTTTTTGATGCGCTTGCCGAAAGCAAGCACATCCAATTGCTTGTAAGTGGTAGCGGTCAAATATTAGCTGACAAATCCATGTTGCAACGCGCCCTGACCAATTTACTCTCTAATGCTATTCGGCATGCCGATCTTGCCAGCGCTATTACAGTAGCAATAGGGCAAGATCCGCAAATGCTAAATATTGCGATCACTAATAAAGGAGAGATAATTCATCCTGAGCATCATGCACACTTATTTGAGCGTTTCTACCGAGTAGACCCCGCCCGTAGCCGCAGCGATGGTGGCTCAGGCTTGGGCCTCGCCATTATTTCCTCAATTATGAAACTACATCATGGCGATGTTGATGTAAGTTGCAGTTCAAACGCCACGACGTTTCGACTTCGCTTTAAAAATACATCAAGATAAAAATAGGCAATATGAATGGGGCAAGTAGATAAGGCGACCAAAGCCGCCTTATCTACTTAGCAAATTGCTTTTATCGCAATCACGGTTATGGACATGCTTGTTCCTTCTATCTGCAGCTCAAAAGTGACTTGCTGACCGATATCTGCTTATCAGAAAGTGATTTTTGCATGAAAAAATCCTTTTTACAGTGAAGTTATACTTAAAAGGCTTGAGCCACGGCGGCGCATCAAGTAATACGCCGCAGGAATCACAAACATGGAGAGTAGCGGCGCGGTGATCATGCCGCCAACCATGGGGGCGGCGATTCGGCTCATGACTTCTGAGCCTGCGCCGCTGCCCCATAAAATCGGCAGCAGCCCTGCCAAGATGACTGAAACGGTCATGGCTTTGGGGCGCACTCTGAGCACCGCGCCTTCGCGGATTGCATCTAAGATTACCGCCAGCTCCAGTGGTCCATCTCCTACTTGCCGCTTCTCTAATGCTTGCTTGAGATACAGCAACATAATCACGCCAAACTCAGCGGAAACCCCCGCCAGCGCAATAAAGCCAACGCCGGTGGTAATGGATAGGTGGTAGCCCAACATATACAAAAACCACATGCCACCCACCAGTGAGAATGGCAGCGTGGCCAAAATTAGCAGGGCCTCATCGATGCGCCTAAAGGTGAGGTAAAGCAGCACAAAAATAATCATCAGCGTGGCCGGAATCACCAACTTGAGCTTGGCATTGGCGCGCTCTAAAAACTCAAACTGCCCTGAGTAGGCGACGCTTACGCCGGGGCTGAGGGTGACTTGGCTATCAATGGCGGTTTGCAAACGATGCACCACGCTGACTAAATCGCTATCCCTTACATCGATATAAATCCACGAGACAAGGCGGCCATTTTCGCTTTTAAGCATGGGCGGGCCGTCGGTGATGCTGATTTTGGCGACTGATCCCAAGGTAATTTGCTGCCCATTCGCCGTTACAATCGGCAAATTACGTAGCGCCTCGGGCGAGTCTCTTAGCTCTCGCGGGTAGCGTACATTGATCGGGTAGCGAGCCGTGCCTTCTACCGTTTCGCCGATGTTTTCACCACCAATCAAGCGGGCGACTACCGATTGCACATCGGCCACATTCAGGCCATAGCGAGCGGCGGCTGCGCGGTTGATATCCACATCGATATAGCGCCCACCGCTGAGCCGCTCGGCCAAGGCGGATGAAACACTGGTGACGGTTTTGGCGACTTTTTCGATGGCAATGGCGGTGGCATCGATGCTGGCGATGTCGGTGCCTGCCACTTTAATGCCGATGGGGCTTTTAATGCCGGTGGCGAGCATGTCGATGCGGTTACGAATTGGCGGCACCCATAGATTAGCAAGGCCAGGGATTTGCACCGTGCGATCGAGTTCTTCCACCAGTTTTTTTGGCGTCATGCCGGGCCGCCATTGATCTTGCGGCTTAAAGTGAATGGTGGTTTCAAACATCTCCATAGGCGAGTTATCGGTGGCGGTTTCTGCTCGGCCTGCTTTACCAAAGACAGTGGCAACTTCGGGGATGGTCTTGATTAGGCGATCGCTTTGTTGCAGTAACTCGGCGGCTTTGGCGGCGGAAAGGCCTGGCAAGGCGCTGGGCATATATAGCAAATCGCCCTCATTCATTTGCGGCAGAAACTCGCCACCTAATTGGCGAGCAGGCCAGAGTGCGGTGATAAACACCAAGACCGCCACGATTAAGGTGGTTTTTGGGCGTTTAAGCACGGCTTCTAGCATCGGGGAATACACCTTAATCAAAAAGCGATTCAAGGGATTACGGTTTTCATCGGGAATAGCGCCGCGTATCCAATAGCCCATCAAAATTGGCACTAGCGTGATCGATATCCCCGCCGCTGCCGCCATGGCGTAAGTCTTGGTAAAGGCGAGCGGGCCAAAGAGTCGGCCTTCTTGCGCTTCTAAAGTAAAAATTGGAATAAAAGACAGGGTGATAATTAAGAGGCTAAAAAATAAAGCTGGCCCCACTTCGGCGGCAGCGTGGCCGATGACTTGCCAGTGCTCAGCCCCAACTAGCTTTTGATCAGGATGCGCATGCGCCCATTCTTCGAGCTTTTTATGCGCGTTTTCTATCATCACCACGGCGGCGTCGACCATGGCCCCGATGGCAATGGCAATGCCGCCCAGCGACATAATATTCGCGTTCACGCCCTGATAATGCATCACGATAAACGCCGCTAATACGCCCAGCGGCAGTGAAATAATCGCCACCAGCGCCGAGCGTAGATGCCATAAAAACACGGCACAGACGAGGGCGACGACGATAAATTCCTCGAGCAATTTATGGCTGAGATTCTCCACCGCATGATCGATTAACTGGCTGCGATCATAGGTGGTGACGATCTCTACCCCAGCTGGCAGGCTTTTCTTGAGCTGCTCTAGCTTGGTCTGCACCGCAGTAATCGTGGCGCGGGCGTTTTTGCCTGAGCGCAAAATCACCACGCCACCGGCCACTTCGCCTTCACCATTGAGCTCGGCAATGCCACGGCGCATTTCTGGCCCAATCTGGATGCGGGCCACATCCCCCAGCTGCACCGCCACGCCATTGGCCGATGTTTTAAGCGGGATGGCTCTAAAATCATCCAGCGTTTTTAAATAGCCGCTGGCACGCACCATATATTCGCTTTCGGCCAGCTCAATCACCGCGCCGCCGGTTTCTTGATTGGCCTTTGCCATGGCCTCGGTCACCACATCATGGCTGATGCCAAAGCTGGCTAATTTCAGCGGATCAAGCACCACTTGATATTGCTTGACCATGCCGCCAATAGCCGCCACTTCGGCCACATTGGGCAGGGTTTTAAGCTCGTATTTAAGAAACCAATCTTGCAAGCTGCGTAAATCTGCCAAGCTATGCTTGCCGCTTTTATCGACCAGCGCATATTCATAAATCCAGCCCACCCCCGTGGCATCTGGCCCCAAGGCAGGGCGAGCGGCAGCGGGTAATTTAGCTTGCACTTGATTTAAGTATTCTAAAACACGAGAACGCGCCCAATAGAGGTCGGTGTTGTCATCAAACAAAACGTAGACATAAGAATCACCAAAAAAAGAAAACCCCCTTACGGTTTTAACGCCAGGCACAGAAAGCATGGTAGTGGTGAGCGGATAGGTGACCTGATCTTCAACAATCCTCGGCGCTTGCCCCGCATAAGGCGTGCGAATAATCACCTGCACATCAGATAAATCCGGCAAGGCGTCGATAGGCGCATTTTTAACCGCCCAAACGCCCCAGGCCACCAGCATCACGGTTGCAAGTAAGACAAGAAAACGATTACGAATCGACCAGTAAATGACTTTGGCAATCATGGCTGACCTCCCGTGGTAACGACCTTAACGCTTTGCACCACACTGCCTTGCTTAATAAAGGAGAAATTCACCTGCTGGCCGACGTGAATTCCCTTGGCTAGATTGGGGTTGGCTAAGGGGAAAGGCATGGTCATGGCGGGCCAGTTGAGGGAAGCAATCGTACCGTGCTCTAGCGTGATTTGCTTGCTGTCGATGGCTTTAACGATGCCTTGGCCTTGGTGTGTTGCTTGAACAGGGGCGGTGGCAGCGTGGTCGGAATGGGCAGAGGTGACGGCAGAAGCCGCAGGGTTCATCCTTGCCAATACCCCACGCAAGCTGGCCTCTGAATCAATCATAAATTGTCCAGAAACTACAATCTGCTCGCCTTCTTTAAGTCCAGAAACAATCTCGGTTTGCCCTTGATGCTCGCGGCCTGTTTTGACGTCGCTGGGTGTAAAGCGCCCTTGGCCGTCGCTCATAATCACCACGCTGCGTTTGCCGGTGGCGATAATGCTTTCGCTTGGCACCAGCAATACCGCTGCGCTGTCAGGCTTAGCTAAAGAAATACGCGCAAACATGCCGGGGCGGAGTAGCCCCTTAGGGTTAGGAGTCTCGGCCCGCACCCTTAGGCTGCGCGTTTCCTTATTCAACTCAGGCACGAGTGCGGTGACTTTGCCGCTGATCGGCGTATTAGGTAAGGCCGCAAAAAGAGCGTGAATCGGTGCTCCGATTTTGAGCGTGGCGGCTTGGGCCTCAGGCACTTCGGCCTCGATCCACACGCTGGCCAAACCATTAATCCGCGCCAGAGGCGCACCAAGGCTCAGTACCATGCCTTGCCGTACGGATAGCTCAGCAATCATGCCGCTGCGGGGCGCTGTGATAGTAATGGTGGCTTGCGGCTGGCCACTTTGTTTTAGGCGGGCAATCTGTGTCGTGCTCATGCCCAGCTGCTGCAGGCGAGAGAGCAACGGGCCTGCTAGCTCGGCATCATGGCGTAGTGCTAGATATTCATTTTGTGCTGCCAGCCATTCGGGCACGCGCAGCTCGGCAATCGGTGCTCCGGCTTGAATGATATCGCCAGTTGCGAGTGGATATACCCGCTCCACAATGCCATTACTACGCGCTTGCACAATGGCGACATCTCGATCGTTAAATACCACGCTACCGGGCACTTCAATCCCCTGCGATATCGTTCCGCTATGGACGGTGGCTAATTTAAGACCGGTATTTTGTGTGAGGCTGGGGTCAATCTTGATACTGGCATTTGTCGTGGATGAAGATGAATCAGTGGCATCGGCATAGCGAGGCACCAGTTCCATATCCATAAAGGGAGATTTACCTGGCTGATCGAAATGCTGCTCTGGCTTCATCGGATCATACCAATACAGGGCTTTGCGGGCTTCAACGGG
>NZ_JANXSO010000028.1 GCF_025352645.1 Iodobacter sp.
GAACGGTCGAACCGGCTTCGGCTTGCTTTAAAATCGCCATAATCTGGCTATCTGAATAACGTGCTGCTTTCATGTAGAGCTCCTCAAAGACTGCGAGAAAATTCTACTTAGAAATGAGCTGGTTTTGTGGGGGGATTACCGAGGAGGAACAATCCTGTCAACTTAAGCATTTTTAGGGTGGCCAAGATACCCCCCTTTGCCCACCCGAAGAAAACCGATTTCTCTAATGACATCGCTTAAATTGACCTGATTATGCCTCTCGCTCATTTTTTGCCGTTTACCTAAGATGATCGACATTTATGGATATAAGCCGTAGGAGCGCTGCTTGCTGCGCCCACTGCGTATTGGCCTACATGCAATATATGGCTTTGTCTGAGCAAGAGACATAATCAGGTAAATGAATAGGATTGGAAACAGCATTGGTTGGCGAGTCATTGCAATATTTTGCCCAACTAAGCATGGCCGTAGAGAACAACGCTGGGTGCGCCGCAATATCAACTTAACTGATGTTACGCAGGTCTTTAGGCGGAATGCGCTCTGTCGCTGATTGAGAAAATGGTAAACCCATTGATTTTTAATGATGTATGCATAACATCAGAGCTTAATAATCAGTCTGCCCCTAAGGGTAGCTGTATAGCCGCCAGCGCAGCTCATTTTCTTGTGCTGTGCTTAATTTTGGCTCGGAGTATGTCATGCCACTACTTGTCATCGGTGCTGCGGCCGAGCGCGTCAGAACCGTGGCAGGTAAAGTTTCAACATGCGGCTGTGGCCTAGCCTGCACAGTTGGCCCTGACTTACTGCTGGCTGTAGAGCCATGTGTGACCTTAGCTGGGGTCGGAGCATGCGCAGACACTCGGCGGCCATTATGGCCAAAGCGATAGGGAGGAGAGGCTTCTACGGCGGTCATCGTCAACACGATAGTGGCCGCAATGCTTAGCCTAAGGATCTTCATCGGGATTCCTTCATACTAAAACGCACATAATCCCCCACCTCTGGGGTGATGCTGCCGTTTTCTAAAACTGCAATGGCAAACAAAGGCTGTACTTGGGTAATGGTCACCGCGCTAACCAATTCTTCTGGCATGCCCAAAGACATACTGCTATCCCCATTCACCGCAGCCACCACTTGATTGGTGCTCTTTACGCGGAACAGCTGTAATTTATCACCCTTAGCCAATCTAGCAGTACTGCCTGCGTCAAGAAAAACACGGTTTTTTTCGACTCGGCTAATTCTGGCGGCAAACGCTTGGCAGGCTAAAGCATCATCCACACCCGCCACAATTTTGCCCAATTGCTGCTCAACCATCTGACCAAAATCAGTGTCATAAAAACGCCGTGATCCAAACACATAATCACTGCCTTGCATCACTTCGCCAGTAGCCGAATCCGTGAAGCGCTGCTGTTTTAATAGTGCACCACTGGCACCATCAAACACATAGAGATCGGCCTCAAACCGGCGCGAGGAAGGTTTTACTTTTAGCCCAAGCGGGGCAATGCTTGGCAAGCCGCTAGAAAGCTGCAACATAGGAATACTCGGGCTAATCCTACGCTCGCCGCTTTTTATATCATTCCCCCAAGCAAGACTATAGCGCTCACCATATGGGCCAATATCCCGCACCACGCCCCCCACCACAAACTGAGTGCCATAGCGGCGGGCTAGCTCTCTCACTCGCTCTGGTTGCAATATGGGGTCATAAAAGCCTGGCTGCAGATTAAAAGCGGCTTCATTGACCGTGCGCAGCGGCAGGTAATGATCAGATGCGGCAAGCAGCCGGCTCAGCTCTTGCTGAAAACCATCTTGAAAATGCACAATATCATTGGCATCCGCTGGGTTTTGCAACTGGAAATGCGCTAATAATAGTTTTTTCCTGTAGGCAAAATCTGCCTGTGGACACTGAGCATAACGTGTCGCAGCTGGCGGCAAAACATTGGCTGCAGCCATGCTCTCCGCAGGTTTTACTGCAGTAACGGCGCTGGCGACGGGGGCTTTGCTGAGCGGCACTTCAGGCGCTGGATCGCTCTCTATCAAGACATGATAAAAACTGCCTTCACGCCATTCTCGCAGCAATTTATACCGGCTTAGCTCCTGCACCGGCACCACCCGTTGCAGCTCGCTGACGCGGCCTTCCTCAACCAAACTACTGGCTTCGACTTTTGCCCCATTCCACAAAGATGCCTGCATCAAAGCATCTTGAATCGCCTCCTGCTTAGCCATAGGAACACCGCCTACGCCAATAGCAGACAAGCCCTCAATCTCTGCTGCATAGCTATTACTCAGCAGCAAACAGCTAAGCACACAGGCTTTGATCACTAACGAGCTCGCATCATAAAGGGATGATTTGAGCTAGATTCGCCAGCAAATTTAGACATATCCAGTTCTAAAATGGTTTCATAAGCGCCTTCTGGCAGGGCATTCATCGATACCACACGTGCACCACGCAAATAGGCATCTACATAGGTGCGAAAGCTGTCGTTTTGCACCGATAAAGCCGCCACCGTACTATTACCTGCCAATCTAAAACCCTGTACCGTTTCGGCCAAGGCACGATAGGCATCCAGCTTAGAAGCACGCATCGACATTAAGCGGCGCTGTGCACCCGATAAACCTTCAATTTGCGGCGGCGCGCCATAGCCAGCGGCAGACACGACTTGATTACTGCCGTCATCCGCGTAAGCAGTAGCAGCACAAGCCAGCATGGTCGCAAGCGACAGTAAAATATGTTTAATCCGCATTTTTATCCCACCTTTTAGGCTCAGCCGGTATTTAATCCACAGCTGCGAATCCAATACCAACAGCGCTTTATTTACTTTTTACCCACCATATTCTGACGAAAGAACAGGCTCATCACTGGGTTATCGGCAAGTATCAGGAAAAATAAAGCGCTATTGCACGAAATACCCCATTCAGTGGTAAAAAAGCGAATGCAAGCAAGAACAAGCACCACAGGCGCAGCGGCTTACATCGTATTTAAAGCGTATTGAGTTTGGCTAAGACCACGCCCCAAGCACTATACCTTACTGAACACCAAATCCCACACGCCATGGCCAAGCTTGATGCCGCGGTTTTCAAACTTAGTCAGCGGGCGATAATCTGGCCTTTCGGCATAGCTTGCTGCGGTGTTTTGCAATGCTGGCTCATTAGAAAGCACTTCTAACATCTGGATGGCGTAGTCTTCCCAATCGGTGGCCAAATGCACATAGCCGCCAGCTTTGATACGAGAGCATAAAAGCTTCACCAAATCTGGCTGAATCAAACGACGCTTGTTATGGCGTTTTTTATGCCAAGGATCGGGGAAGAAAATATGCGCCCCATCTAGGCTATCGGCAGCGAGCATTTTTTCTAGCACTTCTACCGCATCGTGCTGCACGATACGCACGTTTTGTAAGCCCTGCTCGCCTAAGAGCTTGAGCAAGCTACCCACGCCTGGTGTGTGAACCTCTACCCCAAGGTAATCCGTTTCTGGCTTATTGCTGGCGATCTCCGCCGTGGGGCCCCCCATACCAAAACCGATTTCTAAAATCTTTGGACCAGTACGGGCAAAAGCCGCATTTAAATCCAAAACTTCAGCCTGATAGGGAATGCAAAATTGCTCGCCAAATTCAGCTATAGCGCGCTCTTGGCCAGTAGATAAATGCCCTTGGCGCAGCACAAAGCTGCGAATACGGCGCATATAATTTGGGTGTTCCATTTCTCAATTCCTTGCAAACAAAAACGCCGCATCGCGCGGCGTGTTTTCTAATTAAAGCTATTTTATAACAAAACCCAAACCGTGAACCACGGAGTTAAGGAGAACACGGAGTCTCACGGAGAAAAACAGTTTTGAATTGAGCCCTTTGCTGATAAAGCACAATTACTTTTCTCTGTGTAACTCCGTGTCCTCTGTGTTCTCCGTGCTTAAAGGTTTGGATTTGTTTTATTTACTTCGCAGCAATCAAGCCAGAAACCGGTGAGCTTGGGTCGGCAGTGTAGAGCTTTCTTGGGATGCGCCCTGCAAGAAATGCATCGCGCCCTGCCATCACGGCTAGCTTCATGGCACGGGCCATGAGGATTGGATCTTTTGCGCCAGCAATCGCGGTATTCATCAAAATCCCATCGCAGCCTAGTTCCATCGCAATGGCGGCATCCGATGCCGTACCTACACCGGCATCCACCAATACCGGCACTTTAGCCGATTCAATAATCAGCCGCAGATTCCATGGGTTTAAGATACCCATGCCTGAGCCAATTAAAGAAGCCAAAGGCATAATGGCGCAGCAGCCGATGTCTTCTAGCTCTTTAGCCACAATCGGGTCATCCGATGTATAAACCATCACATCAAAACCTTCTTTAACCAAGGTTTCAGCGGCAATCAAAGTTTCACGCACATTTGGGTAAAGCGTATTAGCATCCCCAAGCACTTCTAGCTTAACCAACTTATGCCCGTCTAATAGCTCGCGGGCCAAGCGCAAGGTGCGCACGGCATCGGTGGCGTTGTAACAGCCTGCGGTGTTAGGCAAATAGGTAAATTGGGATGGCGGTAGATATTCGAGCAGGCTGGGCTCATTCGCGTTCTGACCAATATTTACCCGACGAATCGCCACGGTAATAATCTCTGCACCTGAGGCATCGACCGCCGCGCGGGTCTGAGCAAAATCTTGGTATTTTCCTGTGCCCACAATCAAGCGTGATTGATAAGCTTGGCCTGCAATTTGAAATTGATCCGACATATACGCCCCTTAACTCTGAATAGAAACACGGTAGGAGCAAGTTTTATACTCGCCCATTAGCCTAACTTAACCACCACCGACGGCAACCACCATTTCTAACACATCGCCTTCGCTAAGATACGTGGTGGCGTGCTGGCTTTTAGGTACGATTTCGCCATTTTGCTCGATTGCAATCCGCTTGCCCTTGAGCTCAAGCAAAGCTATTAAATCCAGCAGGGTAAGTGGAGCGGTAAATTCGCGGGCTTCGCCATTTATTGAGATTTGCATGATGTGTTTTATTTAAGATATAAAAAATTAAACGCTATGCTCGCATTCTTTGAATGCGATAAGCCGAAGGTAATTGACGAAGGTTTTTCATCACCTTGGCTAAATGCGTACGATTACTCACCTGCAAGGTAAATTGAATCTGCATATAGCGCTCAGAAAAGCCTTCTGGCTCTTGGGTAGCCACGGCAGTGATATTGGCATCGGCATCGGCAATAGCCAAAGCAATTTGCGCTAAAGTGCCTCTATCATTTTGCGCCAAAATACGCACAGGCACATCAAATAGCCGATTCACATCAGCATCCCATTCCACATCAATGAGCTTTTCGCTATCAATTCGGCCATGGGCAATTTGCGGGCAATCATGAGTATGAATCACGAGCCCTTGATCTTTTTTAACAAAACCTAAAATAGGATCGCCAGGGATAGGATTACAACATCGCGCGCATTGAATCGCCATGCCTTCCCCACCACGTACAGCAACCGCTGCGGGTTTACGCCCTAAGGCAGCTTCATCTTGCCAACTACCGGCTAATTGCAATAAACGTTTAGCTACCACAACCGCCAAACGCTTACCCAAACCTAATTCCGCTTTCACTACTTCACGCGATTTTTCGCCATTTTCTTTTAAATAGCGATCCCACACATCATCACTGACATTTTGCAAAGGCTGATTTAAATTAGCAAAGCCTTGGGCCAATAAGCGCTCACCCAGCAATACTGATTCTTCAAAGCGCATGCCTTTTAAGAAATGCCGAATATGCGATCTGGCCTTGCCGGTAGTCACAAAGGTTAGCCAAGAGGGATTTGGCCGTGCGTGCACCGCAGAAACAATCTCCACCTGATCGCCATTTTTTAAGCGGGTGCGTAATGGCACTAATTCATGGTTAATTTTTGCCGCAATACAGCTATCGCCAATATCTGAATGCACGGCGTAGGCAAAATCAACGCAGCTTGATCCGGCAGGCATATTAAAAATCTTGCCCTTAGGGGTAAATACGTAGACCTGATCGGGGAATAGATCAACCTTGATATGTTCTAAAAACTCAACTGCATCGCCGGATTCGGCTTGAATTTCCAATAAAGATTGCAACCATTGATGGGTTTTTTTCTGCACATCAGAAAAACCCTCATCGCCGCTTTTATACATCCAATGGCTAGCCACGCCTGCATCAGCAATGCGGTGCATATCGCCAGAGCGAATTTGAATCTCAATAGGCGTACCATAAGGGCCAAATAGCGTGGTATGCAGGCTTTGATAGCCATTGGCTTTGGGGATCGCAATATAGTCTTTAAATTTGCCTGGAATTGGTTTAAATAAAGCGTGCAAGGAGCCCAACGTGAGATAGCTGGTAGGCACGTCTTTTACAATCACTCTAAACGCATAGATATCTAGCACTTCAGAAAAACTGAGTTGTTTTTCCTGCATTTTGCGATAGATGCTATAGAGATTTTTTTCGCGCCCAGTGACGCTGGCTTCAATTTTAGCCGTAGCCAATTTATCTTTAATCGAATCTAAAATCTTACCCACCACTTCGCGGCGATTACCGCGTGCGGCTTTTAATGCCTTAGACAATACCCCATAGCGATTTGGGTGCAAATATTTAAAAGCTAAATCGTCTAATTCTTGATAGGCGCTGTTCAGGCCAATTCTATTGGCGATCGGTGCATAGATTTCCATCGTTTCACGCGCAATACGCTTTTGCTTATCTGGACGCATCGCATCCATAGTGCGCATATTATGCAAACGATCGGCAAGTTTAATCAGCATAACGCGTAAATCACGCGCCATGGCTAAGAGCATTTTGCGGAAATTCTCTGCCTGTGCTTCTTCTTTACTTTGGAATTCAAGCTTATCGATTTTGCTCATGCCATCGACGAGCTCGGCAACTGTTTTACCAAATTTTTCAGTGAGTTCTAGTTTGGTAACACCGCTGTCTTCCATCACATCGTGCAGCAATGCGCCTGCCAAAGCTTGGGCATCGAGCTTCCATTGGGTAAGAATGGTGGCAACGGCGAGCGGATGTGAGATATAAGGCTCGCCAGAGCGGCGAGTTTGGCCCCGATGCGAAGCATCGGCAAAACAAAACGCGGCGGCCAAAAACTGCCGGTCTTCTAGCTTTAAATACGAGGTGTTTAGCGATAAAAAACGATTTGCATCGGCGAACACTTCCGGAGCTGTACTCGCCAACTCTGGCAAATCAATATCTGCTAGTAACATTTCCATATTCAAAGCCCAAAAAAAACAGGCCCAGCAAGCTGGGCCAGAAAAGCTTAAGAGCGCTTAATCAAGATATCTTTGCTTACCAAACCAGCGGCTACTTCACGTAGAGCAAGTACAGTTGGCTTTTCACGGCCATTGTGCTCGATCTGTGGAGTAGAACCGTTTGCAATTTGGCGAGCGCGGTAAGCTGCAGCTAAGGTCAAATCAAAACGATTTTCGATGCGGTTAAGGCAGTCGTCTACGGTAACGCGAGCCATGGCAGTGTCCCTTGTGATGGTGATTCGCAAATTGCTGCGACTAACCCTCAATTCTAGCAGAAAATAGCCTGCTTCATAAGGAAATTGCCCAGTGAATCTGCAAACTTCATATTATAAATGGAGCTTAGCCCGCTTTTAAGCTACTGATTAGCACTTGGTGACGGGTGCTTTGGCGATGCAATTTCAGACGTTCTGCCCGCACAGCACTAACGATATCGCGCACGGCTTCGTCGATATGCTCGTTCACAATCACGTAATCAAACTCTTCCACATGGCTGATTTCTTCTTTTGCTACCGCCATTCTGCGCTCAATCACTTCATCGCTATCTTTGCCACGGTTTTTTAAGCGCTGCTCTAATACCTCAACCGAAGGCGGCAAAACAAACAGCCCAACAGCATCTGGAAATAAACGACGAACTTGCGCTGCGCCCTGCCAATCGATCTCTAGCAAAATATCGCGTCCAGTATCAATAGCCTTATTAATCCATGTTTGCGAGGTACCGTAGTAATTGCCGTAAACCTCGGCATGCTCAAGAAAATCACCGTTTAAGATCATTTGCTCAAACACTTCACGCGCCACAAAATGATAATCCTTACCATCCACTTCACCTGGGCGTGGTGCGCGGGTGGTAAATGATACGGATAACTGCACGTTTTGGTCTGCAGCAAGCAGCGCTGCGACCAAGGTGGTTTTGCCTGCGCCGGAAGGTGCAGTCACCACAAATAGATTACCTTTTGCCATCGAACAAATCCTGTAATAAAACTACACGAAGATTAGCATTAGACGGCAAATCTGGCGAGATTGCCGCATAAAACATTTACGATAAAAATTTGGCTACCACCCAATAAAGAGTAGATCAAGCCATCTTACGACAGTTGCAAACAAGTAATGATATTTTTATCAATATGTTATAAATGTCAAACCACGGTTGCCTTAGTAATATGACTCATTTAGCATAGTGACCAGCACAAACTATGCCCAAAAATAACAACTATCCCACCACCTATCGTGTTGCTCAAGGATCTGTATGCCGCACCTGTTCCGCTTGCTAGGATTGGCTTGTCTACTATCAGGCTGCGCAGTGACGATCCCTAAACCGGCAGATAGCGATCTAGCTACGGCCAGCGAGTGGAATACCCCATATCTAGCATCGCTGCAAACCACCAACAGCTGGGCCAGTTGGCAGGATCCAACGCTAAATACTTTACTGAAACAAACGCTGGCTAGCCACCCAAGTATGGCGCAAGCCAAGGCTAAAATTAGCGAAGCCCGTGCAGAGGCAGCCGCGATTGGCGCTCATTTATGGCCCAATGTCAGCGCCACCGCTAGCTACAATCGTAGCTTACATAACTTGCCCGATCCTGGCGCGGCCCAAAATTTAGCCAGCCTAGGACTTGATGCCCGCTGGGAGCTAGATCTTTGGGGTGGGATTGCTGCAGCCAAGCAAAGCTTTTACGCCAATATAGCCAGCAGCGAAAGCGCACAGCTGCTTACCGAGGCTAGCCTAGCCGCCGAAGTAGCCAATACCTTGGTGGGCTACCGTGCTTGCAAAGGGCAGGCAAACTTAGCCGCTCAAGTGCTGCAATCGCAAAAACTCAGCGCTAGCTTGCTGCATAGTAAAGTGGATGTGGGCCTTGCTAGCGTGGTGGATGCCGCCAAAGCAGATAACGAGGCCAGTGATGCTAGCTATCATTTGGCCGAGTTAGCAACGCAATGCCGCGTCACCCTCAAAGCACTGGTGGCACTGACTGGCATGCCGGAAGCCAAGCTTGGTGAGATGCTGGCAGCTGAAGCTGGGCTGATGCCTGCTCGCCCAGCCCTTGCTATTAAAAATGTTCCCGCCGAAGTGCTGGCCGAGCGCCCCGATATCCGCATGGCGGGCTACAGCTTGGATGCGGCAGCCGCCGAAGTTGCGGTGCGTGAAGTTGCGCGCTATCCATCCGCCTCTTTGCTTGGCATGATTTGTGTGGGCTGCCAAATCAGCGAAGGCATTAATCTAGATAGCCGTAACTGGTCTTACGGCATCAGCTTTAATATCCCCATTTTTAATGCAGGCGAACTTAGCTCTAAGCAAGACGCAGCCTTTGCCCGCTACCAGCAGGCCACCGCCAATTACCAGCTACAAGTACGCCAAGCCGTGCGTGAAATAGAAGAATATATGCTGCGTTTGGATGATAGCCAACACAGAACCGCAGAATTAGAACACCAGCTCAGCTACGCCCGTGTGCAGCTCAAAGCCAGCCAAGCCCTATACAAGGTGGGCAGTGCCAGCCAGCTGCAAGTTGCAGAAGTAGCGCGCTATGAGCTAGCCGCCCAAACTCGTTTGCTGGCACTGCAAAGAGAGCAAAGCGCAAATTGGATCGCCCTGTATAAGGCATTGGGTGGGCGCGCTTTGTAAGGGCTGTAAGATTAAAAAATACATAGTCCACAAAAAACACGAACAAGTGGCGCGTTGCAATCACCCCCTTGCTTCATTTAAATACTCACCCATTAAAATAAAATACTGACAAGCCCCATAAATAGGAAAGCAGATTAACTGATGTTACGCACCCAAAGCCCGAATCCGTTAACCTTACAACATGAAACTTAAAGAACTTGAACTTTATACCGACTTCCTCATTGCAACTTGCGGCAAAGCAACTGCGACAGGACTGGCCGACGCGCTGGATCAA
>NZ_JANXSO010000035.1 GCF_025352645.1 Iodobacter sp.
CGTGGATGAAGATGAATCAGTGGCATCGGCATAGCGAGGCACCAGTTCCATATCCATAAAGGGAGATTTACCTGGCTGATCGAAATGCTGCTCTGGCTTCATCGGATCATACCAATACAGGGCTTTGCGGGCTTCAACGGGGGCGGTGGCGTGGTTTGGCGTAGGCTTTAGCCACCAGCCTGTGGCAGTTCCGACAAAAAGGGCGGCGATGACTAAAGCGATTGTATTGTTGCGATTCATGATTAATGCCCTCCTGTTAGGAAGAATATTTGCGCCTGAATGGCGGCAAGGCGGGAGGTCAGATCAAGTGCGCGTAATTGGGCTACTCTTTTCGTTTTGCGCGCTTCAAGTACCGCATTGCTATTAGCTTTGCCAGATTGCAGGCCCGCTAAGGCCAGCTCAGTTTGCTTTTGAATTAAGGGCAGTGTTTGTTGCTTTAGCCTTTGCAACTGGTTAGTGAGTGCATTACCTTGCGCATTTAACTCGGCATATTGCTGACGATAGCCCGCACTACGAGCGGTTTTTTCTGCTTCGGCTCGTTGCAAATTAGCTGTGGCGGCTGCGATTTTTGGATCTTGCCGTGAGGCGGTAAAAAACGGCAGGTCAAAAGAAACCTTCACCATCGCTTGGTTTTGCCCCATATCGCTGCGTTGCAGGGCCAGCTCCAATCCCCAATCGGGATGCTTGCCTGCTTCCATCAGGGCCAATTCGGCACGGGCGGTGCTAATTTGCGAGCTGGCCGCGTGCAGATCGGGCTGCTGGCTAAATTGATCAGATTGATCCTTGGAAGTTGGCTCGCGTTGCCATACAGGGAGTGAGCCACTGATGGGCTCGGCGGCGCGATCTGGCCCAATCCAGCGTGCCAATAGCGCACGTGCCTGTTGAATCTCACTATTTAAGTCATCGCGCGCGTCGGCTAATTGCTGGGTTTCTAGCTGTGCAGCTAAGGCATTGTCGACTGTGCCCCCCCCTGCTATAGCTGCGCGACTGAGGCTTAAGCTGTTTTGATTCTCAATGAGCTGCGTATCAAGGATTTGTATTTTTTCTTGTGCGTAATACAGGCTTAGCCAAGCGAGTGAGGTGGCGCGTTGTACATTAAGCTGTGCAAAGCGATACTGGGCGCTACTGGCTTGCCACGCTGCCGTGGCGATTTGGCGCTCCGCTGCCCGCTTGCCCGCATTAGGAAACTCCTGCATCAGGCCAATGCTGCGCATTGATTTGCCAATACGGTATTGGTCTTCTCCCTCTAGCGGAAGGTTATCAATGGCAAAAGAGAGCTTAGGGTCAGGTAATGCACCTGCAGATAGGGTTAAAGATTGAGCTGTAGCAGCACCTGATCGGCTGGCAACAAGATCAGGGGCGTAATTTTGAGCGGCAGTTAAGGCTTCATCTAGGGTCAGAGCCTGTGCGCTGGCCGCGCAAAGTAATAGCGCAATACTGCGCAGTGCATAAGAAAACATACGTGCTTCTCCAGATCATACTGAATACGAAACACCAAAACGTGCAGGCGAGCAAAAACGCCCCGCAGTCCTAGTGATGTTCAAATGGATCAGAGAAACAGGCTAGTTGCGAAAGACTTGATATTGGATACGTAAGGGCGGGGAGGATGCGAGTAGTGTAGGTGGCGCTGCTAATTGCTGATTAGCCATCGGCAAATAGCTATCGAATAAAGGCGCAAGATAAAACAGGATAAATAGCTGTGGGGCAGGCAAATCCGGTGTTTTATGTGCTTCTAATTGTGAATCTTTTTGACAGTGCGCTTTGCATACCAATGGCTGCTGGTTGGCTTTCATATCCACACAATCGCTCATGTCAGCCATTTGCACCATGGCAGGCGCAGTAGGCAAGCTCGCTAGAGCATCTGCACAGGCATAAGCCGCCACAACGAACTGGCTGAATGTCAGCAAGATCATCATGAGCAGAACAGCGAGTGGATGAGCCAAAAAGCGATGTTTCATGAGCCTAACTTTAGTGAGTGCAGCAGTAGCTTACCTTACGAATATATAGTGCATTGCAATTGTTTTTGTTAAATTTAAATATAAGGGCTCAAATCAATAAATTTCACCATCCTGATCAGCAACACAATTGGGCAGGGGCCTTGTATATTTTATTGGTTTTTCGTGAGTAAATAGTTAATATGCATAAAATTGGGTGCGTAAAAAAACGAGCCAGCGATGTGGCTCGTTTTTACGTTAATAGCAATTACTCGCCCAAATAGGCCTGTTGAATTTTGGGGTTGGCGAGTAAGTTTTCTGCTGTATCTGCCAAGGTGATCTTGCCCGATTCCATCACATAGCCTCGGTTGGCCGTTTGCAGTGCCAACTTGGCATTTTGCTCTACCAACAGCATGGTGACGCCTTCGGCAGCGATCATTTTAATGATCTCAAAAATCTTCTGCACAATAATCGGCGCAAGGCCCATTGAAGGCTCATCCAGCAGCAATAGCTTAGGGCGGCCAAGGATGGCGCGGCCAATCGCGACCATCTGCTGCTCGCCTCCTGAAAGCGTGCCGGCTAGTTGTTTCATTCGCTCTTTTAGGCGCGGGAACAGGTAGTAAACACGTTCCATATCGTGGGCAATGCCCGCTTTATCGTTGCGGGTATAGGCACCCATCAGTAGGTTTTCTTCAACGGTAAGGCGGCTAAAAATGCCTCGCCCTTCGGGCACCATGATCAGCCCCTGTTTTACATAATCGTAAATAGGTTTTTGGGCGGTTGATTTACCATCAAATAAAATATCGCCTGAGCTAGGTTTGCACATGCCAATCAGCGTTTTTAGCGTGGTGGTTTTGCCTGCACCATTAGCCCCGATCAGGGCAACAAGCTCGCCTTGATTAATTTCTAAATCAATCCCTTTTACGGCATGGATGCCGCCATAGGCGACTTTTAAGTCTTTTACTTGCAGCAATGGGCTGGACATTATGGTGCAACTCCTAGGCCAAGTGATGCACAAAGCGTTGCTCTTATGCCGCTTATTTGTAGAAATAGAATACTCATTCTGGGGCTACTCCTAGATAAGCCTCGATCACGCGCGGATCATTTTTTACTGAATCGGGGATGCCTTCAGCAATTTTTTTGCCGTAGTCGAGCACTGCAATCCGATCACACAGATCCATCATTAGTTTGACGTCGTGTTCAATTAATAAAATGGTCACGCCATCATCGCGAATTTTTTGCATGAGCTTTTTAAGATCGCCCGTTTCTTTTGGATTCATCCCGGCTGCTGGTTCATCCAATGCCAGTAGCGTAGGGCGAGTCGCCAGCGCGCGTGCAATTTCTAGGCGGCGCTGATCACCGTAAGAGAGATTACGGGCTAGTTCTTTAGCGTGTTTGCTAATGCCTACATAATCGAGCAGCTCGTGAGCCTTGCTATGAATGTCTGCTTCTTCTTTTACGGCTTTGGGGCTGTGAAAAATAGCGCCCAAAATGCCAGAGTGGGTGCGCACATGCTGGCCGACCATAACGTTTTCTAGTGCCGTCATATTGGCAAATAAACGGATATTCTGAAAAGTGCGCGCAATACCCGATTCCACTACGACATTGGGTTTTTTGCGGAATAAATCTAAGCCATTAAAGCTAAAGCTGCCTTCGTCGGGTTGATATAGCCCTGTTAAGACGTTGAATAGGGTGGTTTTACCCGCGCCATTTGGGCCGATCAGGCCATAAATCTCGCCCTTGTTAATAGTGAGGCCCACGCTAGACAAAGCGTGTAGGCCGCCAAAACGCTTGGTAATGCCATCAATTTTGAGTAGAACTTCTTTAGTTTCTAGCGCGCTCATGCTTTTGCCTCTTCATCTTTTTCGTGGAACTCTGCTTTACGGCGTTGCGATGGCCATAGGCCCTCTGGGCGCAGCAGCATAATCACGATCATGGCAAGGCCAAAAATCAGCATGCGTAAGTTTTCGGGGTCAACCACACGGCGACCAACAATGGCTTGCTGCAGTGGGTTGATCACATCGCGCAGAATCTCTGGGGTGATAGACACAATGATTGCGCCTAAAATCACACCAGGAATATGCCCCATGCCGCCTAATACCACCATGCATAGCACCATGATGGATTCCATTAGCACAAATGATTCAGGGGAGACAAAACCTTGGAAGCTGGCAAATAAAGCACCTGATACCCCCCCAAAGCTGGCACCCATCGCAAACGCCAGTAGCTTGATATTGCGGGTGTTGATGCCCATGGCGTTGGCGGCGATTTCATCTTCACGAATGGCCACCCAAGCGCGGCCAATACGTGAATTTTGTAAACGCATGGAGACAAAAATAATCAACAGGCAGAAGGCAAGAATTAAGTAATAGTAAAGGTGGACTTTTTCAAATGTTAGCCCTAGAAACTCAATCGGGCGGCCAAAATCATAAGGGCCAACATGAATGCTCTTAATATTATTAATGCCCTGCGGGCCATTGGTGATATTGATCGGGCGATCTAGATTATTCATAAAGATGCGGATAATTTCACCGAATCCTAAAGTCACAATCGCCAAATAATCGCCGCGTAGTTTTAATGTGGGCGAGCCAAGCAAGACGCCAAATAAACCCGCCACTAAGCCCGCTAGTAAAATCATCACAGGGAATGAAGGGTAAATCAGCCAAGCTGGCAGAACGGCAGCCAGATGTGGCGAATTTAAAATGGCATAAAGGTAAGCGCCCACGGCATAAAAGGCGATATAACCCAAATCTAATAGGCCAGCGTAGCCCACTACAATATTGAGCCCGAGCGCCAGCATGATATACAGCAGGGCAAAATCAATGGTGCGAATCCATGATTTGCCGCTTTCAAAGCTGCCGGTCAGCACAAAAGGCAGAATTAGCATCACGACCGCAAGTACGGCCATTGCGATCAGCCGTTGGCGAGGATTTTCTAGTTTTAGCATTTTAATTCCTAGGCGCGATCAGCGACACGTTCGCCAAGTAATCCAGATGGGCGGAATACCAGCACGATAATCAGCACGATAAAGGCAAAGATGTCTTTGTAGTTACTACCAAAAGCACCGCCGGTTAGATCGCCTAAATAGCCGGAGCCAAGGCTCTCGATTAAGCCGAGTAATAAGCCACCCAATACCGCACCGCCTAGATTACCAATCCCACCCAGTACTGCAGCAGTAAAGGCTTTTAGACCAATCAAAAATCCCATATAGGCATGGGCTTGATCGTAGTTGGCGGCAACCATTACTCCTGCTACAGCGCCTAGGGCTGAGCCGATCATAAAGACCATTGAGATGATTGAATTGATATTCACCCCCATCAGCCCTGCAACTTCAGGGTTTTGCGCCGTGGCCCGCATGGCGCGGCCAAGCTTAGTGCGTTCAATCAGGAAAAACAGCCCGGCCATTAAAGCCAGTGCAAGGCCAATGATGGCGATTTGCAAGCTGGTGATGGTGGCTCCGCCAATTTCATGCACGGTGCTGGGCAAAATAGCGGGGAAAGGGCGGTAGTTGCGGCCCCAGATCAGCATGGCGGCTTGTTGCAGCACAATGGATACGCCAATCGCGGTAATCAGCGGCGCGAGCCTTGGGGCTTTACGTAGTGGGCGGTAGGCGATTTTCTCGATGGCGTAGCCCAAAATAATCGAGACCGGCACGGCCATCATAAAGCCGACTAAGAGCAGCATGGGGCCGGGGAGCGATACATTGTGCCCAAGGAGGAGGTTGATGCAGGTAATGGTGACCATTGCACCGATCATAACGATTTCGCCGTGGGCAAAATTGATCAGCTGCATGATGCCGTACACCATGGTGTAGCCAAGGGCAATCAGTGCATAAATACTGCCGACAACTAAGCCATTAAAGATTTGCTGGAGAAAAATATCCACGTGTGTATGCCCATATGAGGAGTGCAGATGCGATTGAATAAGACCATTACAGTTAGATCCATGTGCGAAAATTAACCCTGAATAATAATGGCCGATACTTGTGAATTTCCCCAACTGGCAATCTTAAACTGGGTTGTTTTAAACAGGCTGAAGTGCTTTGCAATTAAAACTAATGGCTTCTATTTATATGTCTAGTCTTAAATTAGCCATGAATAGCAAATATTCAAAATTTCATTGGTATTTAATTGCATAGGCGTGCGGTTTTAAAAGGGCACTGTTTGATAGGCGGGATTGTCCGCTGCTTGTTTAAGCGGATGAATGGGGTATTTATTTGAGCATGCACATTTTCTGAAAACATATTCTTGTTATTTTCTTTGGGGCATTAAAAAAGCCACCGAGTGATTTTCGGTGGCTTTTGCTGATTCAATTCAAATTAGAATTGCTTAGTTTGAACCTGTACCAGAGGCTCGGCCGAGGTGTCTGCTGGAGTAGCAGTGGCATCACGTCGATTAGCACGCGCAGGCGCATCGCTTACAGGAGTAAGAGCAGCGTCAGTAGTCGCCGTTTGTGTTTCAACCTGCTGCAACATAGTGACTTCTGCACTAGCCTGTGTAGTCGTTTGAACATCACGGCGACGGCGGCGAGCAGGCGCTTCAACAGCTGGAGTGCTTTCTGCTGCTAAGGTACGCGTTGCGACCATAACCAGACCTGCTGCTTCTGGAGTGCCAATCACTAAGGGTGCTTGAACGGGGGTTGGTGCTGCCACCACCGCGGGAGCGACTTCAACCGGTGCGGCTACTGGAGTCGCGATTGGGGCTGGGGCTGGGGCTGGAGCTGCAACTGCAACTGCAACGGGAGCAGGAACCACAATCACTACTGGAGCGGTAACCGGAGCTGGAGCGGGTATCGGCGCAGGAGCCGGTGCCACAACAGGCGCTGGTGCGGGAGCCACTACAGGTGCAGGGGCAAGCACCACTTCAGGGATGACTGCCGCCACGACTGGCGCTGTCGCGACTATTACGGGTGCAGCGACCACAGCCACTTCTACTGCTGGAGCGGCTACAGGAGTAGGCGCATCAACAGGTGCAATCGGCTTGTTGTCAAAGATCGGCGCAGCAGGAACGATTGCTGTGAAAGCGGCTTCTGCGCCTGTTGCTTCTGGGCGATCACGACGCTCACCACGACGGCTGCGACGACGGCGGCTACGTTGTTGCTCGCTGGCTTCGTCCGAATTGTTTTCTACGATAGGTGTAATTAACAATGCTTCTGTTGTGGCAGCAGGCGTTTCTTTGCGTGGCTGACGTTCTGGACGGGCAGGGCGCTCATTGCGAGGGCGTTGCTCGGCCGGAGCTTCGCTGCGCTCATTGTTGCGCTCGGTCCGTTCCGCACGTTCACGCGGCTCACGGTTTTCACGTGCTTCACGGTTTTCACGGCTCTTTTGCAGATCTTCTTCAATGCGTGGCTTACCACTGCCGCGACGCGGCTGTGCAGGGGCTTCTTCATTGCGAGCAGGGCGCTCGGTGCGAGGCGCTTGGCCTTCACGTGGTTCACGCGCTGGGCGTTGGCCACGATCATTGCGATTGCGTGAATTATTGCTTGGCCGCGCCGCAGCCGCTGGCTTCGGCGTTTCTACCGGCGCTTCAGGCTCACCTTGGAACCAAGTTACAATTTTTTTCCACAGTGATGGTATGGCAACCACATCGGTAGGCGCAGCAACACGATCACGCGCAGAAATCGGCGCAGGCTGGTCTGGGGTAATGCCCTTAACCATGGCTTCTTGACGTTTGGTTTGCTCTTCTTTGACCTTGCCTGGCTGATAGCCCGTTTCGCTTGGCAAATCAACCATTTTGTAGGACGGCACGACATCTTCATGGCTGCCTATATCTTCATGGCGCAGACGTGAAAGATTGTAGTTGGGGGTTTCTAAATGCGTGTTTGGAATCAGGATTACGCTTACTTTTAGGCGTGCTTCAAGCGCAGAAATCTCTGCACGTTTTTCGTTCAGCAAGAAGGTGGCTACATCCACTGGCACCTGCGCATGAATCGCACCGGTGTTTTCCTTCATCGATTCTTCTTGAATAATCCGCAGGATATTCAGTGCAGAAGATTCAATGCCACGGGTAAAGCCCGTGCCATGACAGCGAGGGCAGGCAATGTGGCTGGTTTCTTCAAGGGAGGGCTGTAGGCGCTGGCGTGATAATTCCATCAAGCCAAAGCGGCTGATTTTGCCAGTTTGTACGCGGGCACGGTCGTGGTGCAAAGCGTCACGCAGGCGGTTTTCTACTTCGCGCTGATTCTTTGGGTTTTCCATGTCGATAAAATCGATCACGATCAAACCACCCACGTCACGCAGACGCATCTGACGGGCGATTTCGTCAGCGGCTTCCATATTGGTGCGCAGCGCGGTTTCTTCGATGTCGGCGCCCTTGGTGGAGCGTGCCGAGTTCACATCAATAGAGTAGAGCGCTTCGGTTTTGTCGATCACAATTGCGCCGCCAGAAGGCAGGTTTACTTCGCGGGCAAAGGCGGTTTCGATCTGATGCTCAATCTGGAAGCGTGAGAATAGCGGCACGTCATCTTGATAGAACTTCACGCGGTTGACATTGGCCGGCATCACATGGCTCATAAACTGGCGTGCTTGCTCGTAAATATCAAGCTTATCAATCAGCAGCTCACCGATTTCTGGCTGGAAGTAATCGCGAATCGCACGGATAACCAAGCTAGATTCCTGATAAATCAGGAAAGCACCCGTTTGGGTAGAGGCAGCGCCTTCAACCGCACGCCAAAGTTGCAGCAGGTAGTTTAAATCCCACTGCAGCTCTTCTGCATTGCGGCCAATGGCGGCAGTACGCGCAATCAGGCTCATGCCGTTAGGCGTTTCGAGCTGATCAAGAACGGCGCGAAGTTCATTCCTTTCTTCGCCCTCAATGCGGCGGGATACACCACCACCACGCGGATTGTTTGGCATCAATACAAGGTAGCGACCGGCCAAGCTGATGTAGGTAGTCAGCGCAGCGCCTTTATTGCCACGCTCGTCTTTCTCTACCTGAACGATCAGTTCCTGACCTTCTTTAAGAGAATCGCCGATACGCGGGCGGCCATTGCCATCACCGTTGTCGTTCAGGTAGGCGCGAGCCACTTCCTTAAACGGCAAGAAGCCATGACGATCGCAGCCATAATCAATGAAGCAGGCTTCAAGGCTGGGCTCTACACGGGTAATCACACCCTTGTAGATATTGGATTTCCGCTGTTCTTTACCAACGGTTTCGATGTCGAGGTCGACTAATTTTTGACCATCAACAATAGCAACGCGCAGCTCTTCAGCTTGTGTTGCGTTAAATAGCATACGTTTCATAACAGTGCTCCGGCTCGCACTCACGCGGCTGGAATTAGGTTCTGGCAAGCTCAGCGCAACCGAGGGGAGCTTTAGCTCAGGCATCATTGTGTCTGCGGCTAAAGCTCAAAAGGTATTGATGGCGCTGGCGATGAGTCTATTGCTTGCAATGATTTACAGCGCATTGCAAAACGGTGCTGCAGTCCTACCTCGCATTGGAAATGAGCCTAAAATCCTTGTTGGTGCTTTTATTAGGATTTTAACTCGCTTGTCTTGCTGGTACTTTTTGCACCATTTTGTCTTCGCTACTACAAGGTGACCAGGTGCCGAACGGTCCATACCGGCGGTTTTACTTATTTTTCTGTAAAAGTAGGCCAGTACGCTAATTAGAATCCGATGAGTGCTTTATATATATAAATCAATTACCATCGCTGCTTTTTGCGGTGAGCGAGATAACCGTTTCCCTGAACTTGTTGCAGCAGCCATACGGCAGATAGGCGAGCCCCGCGCTTGTGCTCCCTGTTTTACAAAGGCTAGTGAGCCTTGGGGAGTGGGTAGAGTGTTTTTCTCTACGGCGGGAAGGTAATCGCCGACTGTATCGTCGGGCAGTATGCTTTAAGAGCGGGATCTAAAAGTGGCAATGCCACCTTGCGCAGTGTTTGTTTCGGTGGGTTTATTATAAAGTCCCGTGTCAAAACAAGCCCTTGCGGTAATCGTTGCCGTTGCGTTTATAACGCCACGGCCAACCTGCTACAACCTTCTGGGTTGTGGCGTGCGGAGAGTATAAGTCAAGATGAAGGGCAGTAGCAAAGCATCCGTAACGTTCCTGACTGTAGATGAGGAAGATGCCGGCCAAAGGCTGGATAATTTTTTGTTAAAACACCTCAAGGGCGTACCCAAAAGTCATGTTTATCGCATTGTGCGTAGTGGCGAAGTTCGTGTAAATAAAGGCCGTAGCGATGTGACCTATCGCTTGCTAGCTGGCGATATTTTACGCCTGCCACCCGTGCGCGTGGCTGAAAAGCCAGATGCCGCACCGGCTGTAGCTGCGTCGCATCGCATCGATATCCCCATCATCTTTGAAGATGAGGCCATTTTAATCTTAAATAAACCGGCTGGTTTGGCTGTGCATGGCGGCTCTGGTGTGAGTTTTGGCTTGATTGAGCTGATTCGTGCGCAGCGCCCACAAGCAAAATTTTTGGAATTAGTGCATCGCTTAGATCGTGAAACATCCGGTATTTTAATGGTTGCAAAAAAGCGCTCAGCCTTAATTGTTTTGCAAGATGCCTTGCGTGACAATCATCGTATTGATAAGCGTTATTTAGCTTTGGTGAAAGGTGTGTGGGAGAATCCACGTAGCCACGTGAAATTTTCTTTGCTGAAATACAACACCGCCGAGGGCGAACGCCGTGTGCGGGTCTCACCAGAAGGCAAAATTTCGCATACGGTGGTGAATCGCCGTCAGGTATGGAAAGATTGTTCTTTGCTTGAGTGTGAGCTTAAAACGGGACGCACCCATCAGATTCGGGTGCATTTGGCGTCCAGTGATCACCCTATTTTGGGGGATGAAAAATACGGTGACTTTGCTTTAAATAAATTATTACCAAGGCAGGGGCTGCGCCGCATGTTTTTACATGCTTGGCGTTTAATTGTGGATCACCCTATTACGGGCAAGCCTTTGGAATTAGAAGCGCCACTTCCCCCTGAATTACAATCTTATATCGATCAACTTGAGAGATCTCTCGGGAATAAACCGCATGCCTAAGCAGTTTGATTTGCTGGTGTTTGATTGGGATGGCACTTTAATGGATAGCACCGGCACCATTGCCCGCGCGATTCAGGCGGCCTTTAGTGATATTGGCTTGCCTGTGCCATCCGATAAAGAAGCGCGTTATGTGATTGGCTATGGCATGAATGAGGCGATGCAATACCTTGCTCCAGATGCGACGCCTGCACAAATCACCGAGGTGGTGAGTGTGTATCGCGGCCATTACTTAGCCCAAGACCAAAATGTGGCGTTGTATGACGGGGTGATCGAGGCCTTGCCGCAGTTTATTGAGGCAGGGTTTCAGCTGGCGGTGGCAACGGGTAAATCCAGAGCGGGCTTAGATAAGGCGTTGGCTTCTAGTGGCTTGGGTGTGTTTTTTAAAATGACGCGCACTGCCGATGAGGCGTTTTCTAAGCCACATCCGGCGATGCTGCATTACCTTTTGGATAAATGCCACGTGGATGCCAGCCGTGCCGTGATGATTGGGGACACCACCCATGATTTACAGCTGGCTCAAAATGCCGGTACGCAAAGCTTGGCGCTGACTTATGGCGCGCACAAATTGCCAGAACTATTGGCTTGCAAGCCTCTCGCGCATTTTGATGATTTTCACGCTTTAAGGGATTGGATCTTACTTAATGCCTGATCGGGTGCTGTGCCAGAGTGGCGACTTGTTGGAGCGCGGCTTGGCGCAGCGCTTTACCTTGGTTTGGGGTGGGCGTGAACGCAGTGCTTTTGTAGTGCGTTACAATGGCAGGGTGTACGCTTATATTAATGAGTGTGCGCATATCCCGATTGAAATGGATTTTAATCCGGGTGATCTGTTTGATTTATCCCGCTCTTGGCTTGTTTGTTCCACTCACGGCGCATATTATGCGCCCAATACGGGTCTTTGCTTGGGCGGGCCTTGCCCTGGTCGCAAGTTAATTTCTTTGCCGGTTCGCGAATACGCGGACCAAGTTTGCTTGATTGAGGAAAACACACAGCATGAATGAATCTTGGGAACGTGAACAATTACAAAGTTTGCTGCATGCCGGTATTAAAGAGCGCCGTAGTGCGCGCCGCTGGGCTATTTTCTTTCGCTTAGTGACCTTCAGTATTGTGATTTTAGTGATTGCAATGATGATGGGCTGGGTTGGTAAAAAAGCCGGTGATGAAATGACAGGGCCACATACGGCCGTAGTGCGTTTAGAAGGCGCTATTGCTGCAGGCGGTGAGGCAAACGCTTCAATGCTGATTGAGGGTTTAACCGCGGCATTTGAAGACAAAAACACGAAGGCCGTGATTCTGCAAGCCAATAGCCCAGGCGGTAGCCCAGTGCAAGCAGGCATGATGGCCGATGAAATTGCGCGCTTGAAAAAACTGCATCCAAAAATTCCATTCTATGTGGTGATCGAAGAAATCTGCGCCTCAGGTTGCTATTACGCTGCGGCCGGTGCCGATAAAATTTATGCAGATAAAGCCTCGATGGTGGGCTCAATTGGCGTGTTGATGGATGGCTTTGGTTTTAGTGGTGTAATGGAAAAACTGGGCGTTGAGCGTCGGTTGCTTACAGCCGGTGCAAATAAAGGCTTTTTAGATCCTTACTCACCTATGAGCCAAGGTCAGCGTGATAAAGCGCAGGTGATGCTAGATGAAATTCACCAGCAGTTTATTGGCGTGGTAAAAGCAGGGCGTGGCAATAAGCTAGCAGACAATCCTGATTTGTTTTCTGGCTTGGTTTGGAGTGGTGCTGCGAGTATTAAAATGGGCTTAGTCGATGCTTTAGGCTCGGTAGATAGCGTGGCACGCGATGTAGTGAAGGCCAAAGATATTGTCGATTTCACCCCTCGTCCAAGCTACGCAGACCGTTTGGCGCGTCAGATTGGCGTGACAGCGGCGAATAAACTGGTTTCTGAATTTAATTTACAACTCAAGTAATGTAGGGTGGGCACGACCTTGTGCCCACGCGAACGGGCAAGTTTTTAAATCGCATGCGCACAAAAAGCCATGCCCACTCCATAGGATTTCAGCATGGCACGTAAGCAGAGGCACGAGGAGCATGAAAACCACGAGCGCTGGTTGGTGTCTTATGCCGATTTTATTACCCTGTTATTTGCATTTTTTGTGGTGATGTACGCTATTTCATCGGTGAATGAAGGCAAATATAAGGTGCTGTCTAATTCCATGGTGGATGCCTTTAAACAAACGCCAACCAGTAAAGAAGTGATCAAGCAAAATCAACCCTTGGCTGGGGCGCCGGATAAGTTAGTCGCTCTTAATGTGGTTTCTCCACCCACCCCAAGCCCAAAAGTCGCCGAGCAAACACAAAAAATGCAGGGTATGGCGGGGGATTTAAAAAAATCACTAGGTGCTTTGATTGATCAGGGCAAGGTGCGGGTCACACAATCCAAGCGTGGAATTGCGGTAGAAATTAGCGATTCAGTCTTGTTTGATACCGCTAAAGCCGATTTACATACCGAATCGGCCACAGCGCTGATTGCCGTGGCAGAAATGGTTAAAAACACCGATAACCTGATTCAAATTGAAGGCAATACCGATAACCAAGCGATGCGCTCGGGGCAGTTTCCATCCAATTGGGAGCTATCTGCCGCCAGAGCTGCCAGCGTGGTGCGTTTGTTTGTTGACGTGGGCGTAGCTCCGCAACGCTTGGTGGCGATTGGTTATGGCGAGTTTCGGCCTCAGGGTAGTAACGATACGCCCGAAGGGCGGGCGAGTAATCGGCGGGTTACGCTAAATATCTTGGCGGATAATAAAGACGAGGTGGCGGTGTTGCCTACTACACCGGATAAGCCTGCTGCGGCGGCAGCTGTACCGGCTGTTCCTGCTAAATAGAAAAATCCTCAGTTGCCCCGCTTAGCGTTTGCATGGCTAAGTGGGCGCTCAAAAAGACGTCTCCATCTAAGTTTTCTAAGATTTCACTATGGCGTAAATGATCCATTACCGGTCCTTTGACTTCGGCTAGGTGGATCTTGATGTGCCGTGCCCGCAGGTTTTCTTGTAGTAGGCTGATGGCCTGCATGGCACTAAAATCGATGCTATTTACTGCCGACATAATCAGTAGTAAGTGCTGGGTGTTGCTCGCTTGGTTCAAAATGTTGATTAACTCGGTTTGCACCTTGGCGATATTGCCAAAATACAGGCTCTCATCAATGCGCACGGCCACAATGTGATCGCTGGTTTGTGTGCTAAAGCGGTGAATGTTGCGATAGTGCTCGGTGCCTGCAATGCGGCCCACCACCGCGATATGCGGCTGGCTGCTGCGATACAGAAAGAGTAATAGCGATACGCCCACTCCCACTACAATCCCTATCATCGCTCCTAGGGCTAAAACGGCGATGGCAGTGCAGACAAAAGCTGCACCATCACGGCTATCGTAGCGCCAGCTCCTAAGTAAAAAATCAAAGTCTATTAAGCGCAGCGCCACTAAAATAATGGTGGCCGCCAAAAGGGGCAGGGGTAGGTGCGCTAGATAATCATTGAGCCAATGCGCCGCTAGCGCAATCCACACCGCCGTCATTACGCCAGCCAAGGGCGTATTTGCACCTGATGCGGCGTTAACTGCGGTGCGTGAAAAACCACCGCTAACCGGAAAACCGCCACTGGCTGCTGCCGCAATGTTGGCAGCGCCTAAGCCAATTAACTCTTGATTACTATTGATGCTACGCTTGGCTTTTAAGGCCAAACTTTGGGCAATGGTGATGCTTTGTAAAAAGCCAGCTAGGCCAATGGCGAGGGCGGGTAGCCAAAGTTGGGCAAGGCTAGTTTGATTGAGCTGTGGCCAAAATAAGCGGGGTAGGTCGGCAGAAAAAGCCCCAATAAGCTTGGTTTGGATATTTAAAAAATATACGGCAGCGGTGATCACTAGCATCAGCAGTAAGGGGCTGAGTTTGCTCAGTAGCGGCCCGTGGCGAACATGCTGTAGCCGTTTGGCTAGAGGGCCGCCGGCTAGCCAGAGTAGCCCTAAACAGGCTGGGCCAAAGGGCTGCATTGCAGGAATAGCCTGCATAAGCTGTGGTAACAACTGGCCAATATGCTCGCCCTGAATCGATACACCGAATAGCGCTGCCATTTGCCCCAGCACAATCAAAATAGCCGCGCCGCTACTAAAGCCATTAATGACGGGATGAGAAAGAAGTTGGGTGATAAACCCTAACTTAAGTAAGCCAAGTAGCGCCAAAAATATCCCTGATAGTAAGGCTAAACTTGCTGCCAAGGTGCTGTATTCAATGGAGCCAGCGGCCGCCAATGGTGCAAGTGCTGTGGCGGTCATAATGGCGCCAATCGCCATTGGCCCTACCGATTGAACCATGCTGCTGGCAAAAAAAGCGTACACCACCAGCGGTAAAATGCTGGCATAAATTCCTGCTTGTGGCGGCAGGCCCGCAAGCAAGGCATAAGCAATGCTTTGTGGAATCAGTAATACGGCCACAATCAGGCTGGCGCTTAAATCCCCAGCAAATTTTTGTTTTTGGTAAAGCGGTAGCCATTGCAAAATGGGAAAAAACTGTGCCAGAGATTTGAGTCGATTCATTTAGGAATAAGCCTAAAAACAAACATGCCGCTCAGCATGGCCATTACAAAAATAAACGCCTTGCTTTCACCCATCGCTAAGGCCACCAAGCCAGGTCCTGGGCAAATACCCGCTAGGCCCCAGCCAATACCAAATAACAGGCTGCCGCCGATTAAGGGGCGATCAATGATTGTGCTGGTGGGTAGCGCCATCTTTTCATGGGTGAGGAGCGTTTTTTTGCGGCTCTTTGCCCACATAAATAAAGGTGTGGCGGTGGCAATGGCGCCTACCATGACCAGCGCTAAGCTTGGGTCCCATTGCCCTGCTAAGTTAAGAAAACCAATTACTTTAGCGGGATTGACCATGCCTGAAATAATCAGGCCAAGGCTAAATAAAATACCTGTAAGTAAGGCGACAATTATTTGCATGTTGGGTCTCAAGATAGGTGGTGAGTCAGAAATACCGTGATAAAGCCTGCGGCCATAAAGCTGGCTATCGCGGCGAGGGAGCGGATAGAAAACCGAGATAAACCGCAAATGCCGTGACCGCTGGTGCAGCCATTGCCATAGCGGGTGCCAAGGCCAACTAAGAGCCCCGCTATGATGAGCGTTGGCGTGCTGGCGGTGATCTGAATATTGGCAGGCGTATTAAAAGCCATCCAAAATAGCGGGGTGAGCACGAGGCCTAATAAAAACGCGGCGCGCCATTGCATATCGCTTTGTGCATTGAGTAGGCCGCCTAAAATACCACTAATCCCCGCGATTTTCCCCGCGAGTAGGGCGAGCAAGCCGCTGGCTAAGCCAATAAGTGCACCGCCTAATAAACCACTCCACGGAGTGAAATGAATCCAATCAATTTGCATGGTCAGAATCCTTTAAATCATTAGGACAATAGAGTGAGTACAGCACTTGCAGTAGCTGCTGCACCTCGCTGCTGGCTAAGCTGTAGTAAATTCTTTTGCCATCACGGCGAGTATTGACTAAGCCTTCTTTACGCAGCACGGTGAGTTGTTGCGAGAGTGTGGGCTGGCGAATATCCAGCAAGGCTTCAAAATCAGAGACGCATTTTTCGCTCTCTGCCATTTGGCAAAGTAATAATAAGCGGTCTTCATTGGCCATTGCTTTTAAAACGCGCGTTGCGCCACTGGCGGCTTGGCGCATGGCGGTGATTTGTTCTGAGTTCATGGTTAAAGCGGCTCCTTTTGCAAGGATCGGTAATTATTTGAATAATTATATGTTTGTATATAATATTTGCCAATATATTTATTGCTGAGGCGTGCCGATGTTGTATCCAAACGTAGAAGCTTTTTTTGACCCCGTCACCTGTACCCTCAGCTATGCAGTGTTTGACCACGAAGGGGGCAGTGCCGCCTTGGTGGATACGGTGCTCGACTACGATGCAAAATCGGGGCGCACTTCAAGCCATAGTGCGGATCGCTTGATTGATTTTGTCACGGCCAAAAAATTAACCGTGCAATGGATACTCGAAACCCATGCCCACGCCGATCATCTCTCTGCCGCTGCATATTTAAAGCGCAAAGTGGGCGGTAAGGTGGCGATTGGCCAGCATATTAATCAAGTGCAAAGTATTTTTAAGCCGGTATTTGGTTTGGGGAATGATTTTGCTGTGGATGGCAGTCAGTTTGATGCGCTGTTTGCGGCTAATGCCGTGTTTCAGATTGGGACACTCAGCGCTAAAGTGCTGTATGTGCCGGGGCACACGCAGGCAGATGTTGCCTATTGGGTAGGGGATGCGCTCTTTGTGGGGGATACCTTGTTTATGCCAGATGTGGGCTCGGCCCGTTGTGATTTTCCAGGGGGTGATGCAGCAATCCTTTATGATTCAATTCAGCAGCTATTAGCCCTGCCAGACGCAACAAGAGTATTTGTTTGTCATGATTATCTGCCGGAACATCGTCAAACGGTGCAGTGGCAAAGCAGCGTTGCGGAGCAGCGAGCGGGCAATATTCATGTGCATACAGGCGTGGCAAAGGCTGATTTTATTGCGATGCGAGAAGCGCGTGATCAAACCCTTGGCATGCCACAGTTGATTTTGCCCGCTATTCAAATCAATATTCGTGCTGGGGAATTACCCTCTCCTGATGCTGATGGTCAGCGTTATTTAAAAATCCCCTTAGATATTTTGTAGAGATCGCCCTATGGCCGGTACCAGCCTTTTAGTATTACTCGATGATATTGCCGCAGTTTTAGACGACGTGGCCCTAATGACCAAGGTGGCGGCTAAAAAAACCGCTGGGGTGCTGGGGGATGATCTTGCCCTCAATGCCGAGCAAGTTTCTGGTGTGCGTGCAGAGCGCGAGCTACCCGTGGTGTGGGCGGTAGCAAAAGGATCATTTCGCAATAAATTGATTTTAGTCCCTGCGGCTCTGGCGATCAGTGCTGTGGCACCTTGGCTGATTACGCCCTTATTGATGCTAGGTGGGGCTTATTTATGTTTTGAGGGGTTTGAAAAGCTGGCGCATAAATTTTTGCATAATAGTACTGAAGAGCACGAAGATAAAGAGGCACTGCTTGCTGCCGCAAATGATGCCGAGGTAGATTTAGTTGCCTATGAAAAAGACAAAATTCAAGGGGCGATTCGTACTGACTTTGTATTGTCAGCCGAAATTATTGTCATTGCCCTTGGAACGGTTGCCGGTACATCCATTGCATTTCAACTCGCTGTATTAAGCGTAATTGCCATTGTCATGACCGTTGGGGTGTATGGCTTGGTGGCGGGCATTGTTAAGCTGGATGATGCAGGCCTCTATCTGTGTAAAAAAACCGGCCGGGGCCTGTGGCTGCAAGTGCAGCATAGAGTGGGCCGCTTATGCTTGGTGGGTGCGCCTTATTTAATGAAAACGCTTACCGTGGTGGGCACTATTGCGATGTTTATGGTGGGGGGAGGGATTCTTACTCACGGCTTTGCACCTGCCCATGATTTTATCCATCATATCGCCCTAGCGGCGAGTGATATCGCCGGTGTTGGCCCTACGCTCTACATCGGATTGCCTATTTTATTGGATGCTGTGGCAGGCGTTATTGCCGGTGCAATCTTGCTTATGTTTGGAATAGTGGCTGCGCGTATCTTGAAAATATTTAAGCCACAGCGTGTGGATGTAAGGAGTTAGATCTTTGGGGGGGGGGGGCATCGCCTCCCAAAAGCCTAAGCTCAGATATTCTATTAATAGGGCCAATGAATTTGGCCCTATTTTTTTGCCATGTAAACAGCACAGGCTTACATTAAAATGAAAAAACAATAAATTTTATTAAAATATAAGAGTAGTGTAATTTAATTATCGATGTTGTGTATTTTTTGTGAATGACTAATATTGGTTTTAAGTAAGCATTACGTATTAAATTGGCAAGGATGATTCGCTTTGTTCCCTCTGGGCATTTAAATTTAGAGGGGTGGTAATGCTTATGTCACTCTTTAATTTACTTAAGGAAGAA
Source organism: Iodobacter sp. (assembly GCF_025352645.1). GTDB lineage: Bacteria > Pseudomonadota > Gammaproteobacteria > Burkholderiales > Chitinibacteraceae > Iodobacter. The sequence goes on from NZ_JANXSO010000035.1 coordinate 18,887, forward strand.
CGTATGAAACTAGCCAAATTAGCTGTATTTTCTCTATTGTCGATGAGTGCTCTGACTGCTTCGGCATCTATCCATTCCTTATCATTTGTTGGGGGGCATGATCTTTCTTCGACTAATTGGAATGATGTGTTTAGCTTGCAGCGGTTTGACGCTAATCTTGGAACGCTAACAGGTGTGAATGTAGATTTGTATGGCACGGTGAAGGGAAGCGCTAAGTATGAAAGTTTGGATGCTTCAGCGTCTAATGTGCAGATTGATTTAGGTGCAATCATCAAACTTGCAACCGTATCGGGTAAAAACTTGCTCACTATTAACCCGCTTGTGTCAAATGCCTATAGTGCTTCTGCCTATGATGGCATTACGGATTTTGGGGGTACATCGGGCAAAACATTAACGGGGCTATCTGCTAATGCCGCGGATTCAGAGGTGCTTAATAGTGCCAGCTGGTTATCTTTATTTACAGGCCCTGGAATGATTAATTTAAAACTGGGCGCACAGGCAGCATCTTCTGCCTCTGGGCCTGGTAATTTAACTACACAGTTTGCAACCAATGCGGCCGCTAATTACAAGATAACTTATACCTATGCGGTAACGCCTGTTCCAGAGCCTGAAACTTATGCCCTGATGGGGTTAGGCATGTTAGGGCTGCTGGCGCATCGTCGTAAGCAAGTTAAGTAATTTGACAAGCAGTAGCACTGCAATGGTGCTACTGCGTTTTTATCGTGTAGGTCTTGGTTCTGAGTATTGTCCCCCTAGCTAAGTAGGTAAAAATAGCAGCATTGCATGCTGTAACTTATGCCGTTTTGCATGGGCGTTTGCTATGGCATGCTGATTTCTATATATGTTTTGGTAATAAAAAAATTCTAAATTCATTTGGATCTAAAAAAATAGTGCGGGTCGACATTTTTACAATGTTGGCGATGGCTTTAGTAAATTAATCCATATGGTGCAGATAGATAACTCGCTAATAAAGGTGTTTTCTTGTAATTGTTTTTTTATATGGTATTGATTTTAATGAATTTAATTTATGGTGTTGTTGCTATGCCAAGTAGGTGGGGAGTGTTGTCTGTGCGTGAGCAAACGGTAACGATTTGAATCTTGTTGTAGCTTATACAGCGAAAAGCATCAAAAATGCGGCTTGTTAATTTTTGATCTACTACACATGATGATGTTTATGGGCAAAAAGCACAGTAAAATTGGGCCACTGTTGAGTGGATGCTAGCGACCAGTAGCGCTTAAGTCTGGTATCCTATTTGTTTGGCTTGTGTGATATTTACTTAATGCAAGCTAGGACGGGCTAAAGTGAAGGTTGAGTGAATCAAGTAAAACAAGATGGCGAAACGCAGATGATTTCACTCTACCTTTTATTGCAATTGAAAAGTGCTTGCTAATTTATTAGCAAGCAAACGTAAAGAGTAGGTTTGTGGCTGATAATGATCAAGCAGCAGACTTAATTAACACCGAATAATAGGCCAGACCGATATCAGTTTAGATACTTTATCAAATGCTTAATTAGGTCGTGATAAAGTTTTTTTAAAGTGATAGATCGACTCGCCAAGAGACCCTAAAGAATGACCGATTTGCAACTAGGATCGCTGATTGTTGGTGGCGTGATTGTCGCCGCTGTCTATGCCTTCAATTGGTGGCAGGAATACCGCTATCGTCAGCAAGCCACCAAGGCCTTTGCTCGTAATGAAAGCGATGCGCTGCTGGATGTGCCCAAAAATATGGTGCGCTCAGCGGGGGCAAGCCGGATGGAGCCTAGCTTAGAGGCGGCCGAGCAGGCTCCTGAGCGCTTTGAGCCAGAGTTGGTCGAGCCAGAGCTTGAGGCCGCTCCCGCCTATCAAGCTCAAGCGGCTCCAGTGCGCGAGCCTTATATCGAGCCTATTGCTCCGGTAGTGCCGGTGGCAGATCCAGCGTCTTATGTGCCTGAGCCGGTTAAGGCTGCTGCGCCAGTCAGTGATGACAGTGAAGCACTCGCAAGTAGCCTGCTTGATTCATCTATTGATTTTGTTGCAGAAGTTCATGCCACAGAGATGATTGCAGCAGCAGATCTACCCGTATTTCGTGGCTCTAAGCGCGTCCAGGTAATGGGTTTAAGCCAAAATAATCGCTGGGAAGCCTGTTTGCCAAGTTCGCGTTCGCGTTATAAAGAATTGAAAATCGGCTTGCAATTGGCAGATCGTCAAGGCGCATTAAGCTCAGAGCAGCTCAATGCTTTTTGTATGTCGGTGCAGCAGTTTTCGGATGAGCATGAGGCGGTGGTGACTTTTCCGCAGCGCTCCGCTAAGTTGGCCGCTGCAACTAATCTTGATGAATTTTGCGCCAGTGTGGACGTATTGATTGGCTTGAATGTGATGGCAGCAAGCCGCCCGTTCCCAATGGAGCGCGTGCGTTTATTGGCCGAAAACGCAGGCTTGATTCGCAGCCCAGAAGGTGCGTTTCACTACCGTAGTGATTCAGGTAAAACCTTATTTACCCTGTCAAACTATGATCAGACGCCACTTGGTAATACTTCGAATGGCCTGACGCTATTATTTGATGTGCCGCGTGTAGCGGGTGGTGTGTCGGTATTTGATTATTTTGCTGAATTTGCACAGCACTTATCGGTGGCGCTCTCTGGTGAGCTGGTTGATGATAATAGCAAGCCCCTGACTGAGGCGAGCCTAGATAATATCCGTAAGCAATTAGGGGTGCTGTACGCAAAAATGGATGATAGGGGCATTGCACCAGGCTCTGTGGCGGCTTTGCGTTTGTTTGCATAGCCCTGGATGTGTTACTACAATGCCGCTGCTCGTCAGCGGCATTGCTACTTTTAGCTAGAAAGAGGCATCTTATGCTGTATTTTTTGTCTAGAGTGACGATATAGATTTATCGCTGTTACGCTGTGAGAAGGGTCATGAAACGCGCCCGATTAAGCTATGCGGCTCTCTGTTTGAGCTTGACTTCCTGTGCTGCCCTTCTGCCCGATTCAGAGCAAATTAGCCGTACTCCTTGGCCTGATTATCAAACGGCGGAGCAGGTGTTTAAAGGTGTTTCCTTGGAAACCACCAGTTTGCAGCAGTTGCATGCAATGGGGCTAGATCCAGCTAAAACGCCTAATATCATCGTACTGAGTTATGCCGATTTAATGCGTCGTCTCGCTTTAAGTGGCGCTGGCGAGCCGCGTTTATTAGCGCCTCAAATCCAAGCCTGTATTGCCGCCCAAACTTCGTGCTTTGCTTATGAAATTGAGCAGAAAAGCTCAGTCAGAAAGCGCTATGGAAATTTCTGGGCAGATTTTTTAAATTTTGAACGAAAGACAGTTATTTCTGGTTGGCATTTTGATGTCATCTTTATTATTCAAAATGAGCGCCTTGTTTATAAATTGTGGAGTGGTACACCAAGTATCGAGCAATTTGAACAAGAAAATACTCCGCTTGGGCCATTCCAAGGTATGGGAATCTCGATTTTGACTAAGTAATAAGCATGGGCCCAGCATTCTTTATACGTGTGTTGGGCTTCGCTATACTCAGCACCAAGTTATGCCTATTCAGTGGCTTATACATGGCTGCTTAGTGTGATGCAGGGCAATTGTTTACGCATAAAAAACGCAAAAGACATGAAATAAATAAGGGGATATTCCTGCCCGCAGGGGATGCTAAAATTTTGCGTGTTAATTCTTGTTATCCATCCTCCTTATTCCAACTTCCGCACAACCAATAGATAAATATGACTTCTTCCCTCATCGATCAAGCGCAATCCTTACGCTCGCAACTCCATCAATATGCCCATGAATACTATGTACTCGATGCCCCAACGGTGCCGGATGCTGAGTACGATCGCTTGTTCCGTGAGTTGCAAGCGTTGGAAATGGCGCACCCTGAGTTGGCATCCGCAGATTCGCCAACTCTGCGGGTAGGGGGCAAGCCTTTGCCGCAGTTTGTGCCGGTGATGCATAGTATTGCTATGCTGTCGATCCGCACCGAAACCGATGTTACGCCAGCGGGTGCGCTGGCTTTTGATGTCAGTGTGCGCAAAGAGCTGGATTTGCCAGCGAGTGCCGCCGCGCTTGAATACGCTGCCGAGCTCAAATTTGATGGCTTGGCGATTAGCCTGCGTTATGAGAGTGGGGTGCTGGTGCAGGCCGCTACACGGGGTGATGGGGCGACTGGGGAGGATGTGACGCAAAATATCCGCACCATCTTGCAGATCCCACTGCGTTTGCGTGCTGATGTAGCACCGCAGGTATTAGAAGTGCGTGGTGAAGTGTATATGCGGCGGGATGATTTTGATCGTTTGAATGAGCGTCAGCTGGCCGCTGGCGATAAAATCTTTGTCAATCCTAGAAACACCGCTGCAGGTGCGGTGCGCCAGCTGGATCCAGCGATTGCCGCTGCGCGTCCGCTGTCTTTCTTTGCCTATGGTTTGGGCGTGGTGGAGGGCTGGCCCATGCCGCAGACGCATTCCGCTATTTTGGATGCGCTGGCGCTATTGGGTTTCCCTGTATGTGCTGAGCGTGCCGTGGTGAATGGGGGTGCGGGATTGGCGCAGTTCCATGCCCACGTTGCACAGATTCGCGAAAGCCTGCCGTTTGATATCGATGGCGTGGTTTACAAAGTTAATGGTATGGCCTTGCAAAAAGAATTGGGCTTTAGAACTCGCGAGCCACGTTGGGCGGTGGCGCATAAATTCCCTGCGCAAGAAGCTTTAACTTTGGTTGAGGCGATTGATGTGCAGGTTGGCCGCACCGGTGCAATCACCCCCGTTGCCCGTTTGCAGCCGGTATTTGTGGGCGGTGTAACGGTGACCAATGCCACGCTGCATAACGAAGACGAAGCAAGACGTAAAGATGTGCGGGTCGGGGATACCGTTAGCGTTCGCCGTGCAGGTGATGTGATTCCAGAAGTCGTGAGTGTGGTGCTGGAGCGTCGCCCTATGAAAGACGTGCTGGGTGCGGATTTATTTTCACCCGCCCAAGCGCCGTTTTACCCCGCATTTAGCCTGCCGAAAGCTTGCCCGGTTTGTGGCTCGCACGTAGTGCGCGAAGAGGGTGAGGCGATCGCGCGTTGCTCCGGCGGATTAAGCTGCTCGGCGCAGCGTAAAGAGGCGATTCGCCACTTTGCAGGGCGGCGCATGATGGATATCGATGGCCTAGGCGAGCGTTATGTCGAAAGCTTGGTTGATCTGGATTATGTCAAATCGCTTGCCGATTTATATGCCCTAACGCTGGAAGATTTCCAGAGTATGAAGGCTGCCGCTGATGAAGCGGCGGGAGCTAGTGCAGAAAGTATTGCGCAGGGCCGCCTTGCTACTAAATGGGCAGAAAACCTACTGGAAGGCATTGCGGCAAGTAAGCAACCCTTATTGGCGCGCTTTTTGTTTGCGCTGGGCATCCGCCATGTGGGTGAGTCCACAGCCAAAACCTTGGCCGATTGGCTGGGGCACTTAGCGCTAATCCGCCACGCTCCCGTGCCATTATTGCGGGCCTTGCCCGATATTGGCGATACGGTAGCCATCGCTATTTATGACTTCTTTAGTGAGCCCAAAAACCAACAGGCTTTAGACGCTTTGCTTGCCGCAGGTATTGCACCAAGGGATGAGCACGCACCAAGTGGGCAATTAAGAGACAAGCTGCAACCCGCCAGTCTGTACGCGCATTTAGGTGTGCCTAAATTATCGATCGTACGCAGCCAGCAATTGGCCGAAAGAGTCAATAGTTTGGCGGCCTTAGCCGAGGCCGATTGGTTGACGCTGACCTTCTTGCCTAGCGATGTGGCCAAAGCCCTGCTGGCATGGTTGGACGCAGAAGGGCAGCGGCAGTCCTTAAAAGAATTGGCAGCATGGTGTACTGATTTAGAAGGGCAGTTGCCAGAGCTAACTGCCGCGAATGAGGGTGTGTTTAAAGATAAAACACTGGTACTCACAGGGACGCTGCTTACTTTATCCCGCGATCAAGCCAAGGATTTGATCGAAGCGGCAGGGGGCAAGGTATCAGGCAGCGTGTCTAAAAAAACGCATTTCGTGGTGGCGGGTAGTGATCCGGGGAGCAAGCTGACTAAAGCGGTGGATTTAGGTGTGTCTATTTTGGATGAGGGCGCACTGCTGAAAATGCTAGCTGGGGCTTAAGGTATAGGGTAAGTGTTTATCCTGTTAAACATTTGTGAATCTTGCAATGAGGGTTGACGTGAGTGTTTATTTATATAAACATTGCAGTATGCGAAAGTCTGAAGCAATCCAACTGTTTGGCACCCAAACTCGTCTAGCCGATGCGTTAGGACTTGGGCGCTCTGCCGTTTCCCAGTGGCCAGATGAATTGGCACAGCGCCAAGCGGATCAAGTGCTGGGGGCGGCATTAAGGCTCGGTTTACTCTCTACTTCATATCAGGATTCCCAAATGCAAAAAGTACGTAAGGCCGTCTTCCCCGTTGCCGGTATGGGCACTCGTTTTTTGCCAGCCACCAAAGCTAGCCCAAAAGAAATGATGCCGGTGGTCGATAAGCCGCTGATCCAGTACGCGGTAGAGGAAGCGTTGGCGGCAGGTATTACCGAAATGATCTTTATTACTGGCCGTAATAAACGCAGCATTGAAGATCACTTTGATAAAGCCTATGAGTTAGAAGCCGAGCTAGAAGCCAAAAACAAACAAGCTCTACTGGAAATCTTGCGCGGTATTATTCCAAAATCAGTCAGCTGCATTTATATCCGCCAGCCAGAAGCCCTAGGCCTAGGCCACGCCGTGCTCTGCGCTAAGCCTGTTGTTGGAGACGAGCCATTTGCTGTGATTTTGGCAGATGACTTAATCGATGGCGGTGCCACCAGCGAAATGAAACGCATGGTCGATGTATTTAGTGATACCCATTGCTCTATTTTGGGCGTTGAGCAAGTGCCACAGCAAGACACCGGCTCGTACGGCATTGTTGAAGTGAATGATGGTAACGGTAAATTGAAAATCACCAATATCGTTGAAAAACCAAAGCCAGAAGAAGCCCCCTCTAATTTGGCCGTGGTGGGGCGCTATATTTTAACCCCGCGTATTTTCCACCACCTGCAACATGTGCAACCAGGTAAGGGGGGTGAAATCCAGCTTACTGATGGCATTTTCGCCCTGATGCAAGAGCAGCATATCTTGGCGCATAAAATAATCGGTACACGCTACGATTGTGGTTCTAAGCTGGGCTACCTGAAGGCCACAATGGCCTATGGTATGAAGCATGGTGAAGTTGGTGAAGAGTTTTCGGCTTACGTGAAGAGCTTAAAAGCTTAAGTGCTATTTCAATAAGCTTGCAAAAAAGGCGACACCTCTGGTGTCGCCTTTTTTTTTGCTCTATGATGCTTAGTAAGCTGATCTAGATAAATATATGCTATTTCAGTATTTAATTCTGGCTTTGCACATATTGTTTTTTGCGGGTTTAGTCGGTTTTTTTATAAGGTTTGTAAATTTAAAAACGAATTTTATAAATATCTTAAGGAATCAAACATGAAAGTAGTCATTTTAGCCGGTGGTTTAGGCACTCGTTTAGGTGAAGAAACTGACGTGCATCCTAAGCCTATGGTTGAAATTGGCGGGCGGCCTATTTTATGGCACATCATGAAAATGTATTCGCATTATGGTTATAACGAGTTTGTTATTTTGCTGGGATATAAAGGAAATTTAATTAAAGAGTTTTTTGCTAATTATTTTCTTTATCAGGGTGATGTAACTATTGATTTAAGTAATAACCAGATTGAAGTACACCGCAATCAGTCAGAGCCATGGAAAGTCACTTTATTAGAGACCGGCTTAAAAAGCCAAACCGGCGGGCGTATTCTGCGAGCCAGAGATTACTTGGGTGATGAAGATTTTATGCTGACCTATGGCGACGGTGTTTCAGATGTGGATATTGCAGCCTTATTGGCGCAGCACCAGCAGCATGATGGCTTAGTGACAATGACGACTGTTCAGCCTGAGGCCCGCTTTGGTATGGTCGATCCTGATTCAGCTGGGTTTATCCGCGAATTTAAAGAAAAACCGATTTCTGATCAGGCTTGGATTAATGGCGGCTTTATGGTGTGCCGCTCAGGCGTGTTTGATTATATTAAAGAGGGAGATCTGACCATATTTGAGCGTCTTCCTCTCGAAGAGCTGGCCAGTGATGGCAAACTACTTGCCTATAGGCATACAGGTTTCTGGAAATGCATGGATACCTTGCGGGATAAAATCCAACTTAATCAGCTTTGGGACCAAGGCAAAGCGCCATGGAAGCAATGGGATGAATTGGGCTAGATAGTTTCGGTTTGCCTGTCGGTATGCGGCTATTAGGAAATGCATGGATATCTTGTGGGATAAAATTGAACTTAATCAGCTTGGGGACCAGGGCAAAGTGCCATGGAAGCAATGGAATGAATTGGGCTAAAAATGTTTGCTGATTGTTATCGCGATAAAAAAGTATTTATTACTGGGCATACTGGCTTTAAAGGCAGCTGGTTAAGTCTGTGGTTAAGCCAATTATCCGCTAAGGTCTATGGCTATGCTCTGGCTCCTTTAGAGGGCGAGCGTTCGCATTACGCTCAGCTTGCGTTGCCTATTGAATCTACCATGGCGGATATTCGTGATTTTGCAAGGCTAAGTGCTGCTTTGCAGGAAGCAAGCCCAGAGATTGTCTTTCACTTGGCCGCCCAACCTTTGGTGCTAGAAAGCTACCGCGATCCACTGAATACTTGGAACACCAATGTGATGGGAACGGTTAATCTGCTGGAAGCCTGCCGCCACGTACCTTCAGTCAAGGCCGTGGTGGTGATTACCACGGATAAGTGTTACCAAAATCAGGAATGGCCTTGGGGCTACCGCGAGGTAGATGCGCTGGGTGGGCATGATCCTTATAGCGCCTCTAAAGCTGCGGCTGAGCTTGTGGCAGCATCTTATCGCGCCAGTTTTTCTAGCGCACATCGGCCTCAGCCCCTTCTTATTGCTACGGCAAGAGCGGGTAATGTTATTGGTGGGGGTGATTGGGCGCAAGATAGACTCGTGCCCGATGCGGTACGCGCCGTGCAGGCTGCAAAGCCCGTTGAAATTCGTAACCCTAGGGCCGTTCGCCCTTGGCAGCATGTGTTGGAGCCTTTGTCGGCCTATTTATTGATTGGTCAGCGCCTCTTGGCTGGGGATGTTCTCGCGGCTAAGGCTTGGAATGTGGGGCCTAGCGAGCGTGATGTCGCCTCTGTTGCGGCTGTATTAGATGGTATGGCAGAGCACTGGCCAGCGCTACAGTGGCAGGCGACGGATGCATCTGCGCACGAAACGCAGGCGCTGCGGTTGGATTCATCCCTTATTGCAGCAGAATTAGGCTGGCATCCCGTCTGGCCACTATCCCGTGCTTTGTTTGAAACCGTAGCTTGGTACCAGCGCGCAGATTCGGCACATTTACATACTTTGCCTCAGCTAAATGCTTATCTACACGATGCAATAGATGCCAAATTAGGCTGGGCTTGCTGATGCAAGTGCAGCGGTCAGCGATGGCAGGCGTGGCTGTGCTAGAAACAGATCGGCACGGCGATGCACGGGGGAGCTTTGCACGCTGGTTTTGTGAGAATGAGCTGGCCGATGTGTTGAGCGGTTCGGTTATCCGGCAAATCAATCACTCGCATAGTGCGCAGATGGGTACGGTAAGAGGGCTACATTTTCAACACTCACCCTATGCTGAAAAGAAAATTGTGCGCTGTCTAGTGGGGCGGGTGTTTGATGTGGTGGTGGATTTACGTGCGGGCTCGGCTACTTTTTTGCAGTGGCAGGCGGTTGAATTATCTGCAGATAATAATAAAGCCTTACTTATTCCTGAAGGCTGCGCCCATGGTTTTCAGACCTTAACGGACGATGTACAGCTACTCTATTTACACACGGCCCCGTATACGCCGGAAGCAGAATCGGCCGTTGCCTATAATGATCCTTGCATCAATATTGCTTGGCCTTTAGCTGTGAGCGTGGTATCGGACCGAGACAAGCAGCATGCCCATTTGCCAGTCGATTTCCCTGGAATTACTTTATGAAATGTCGTCACTGCGCATCCCCCTTGCATTTGGATTTTATAGATCTGGGCTTTGCTCCTCCTTCAAACGCCTATCTTGGTTTAGAGGATTTATCTCGATCTGAGCTTTATTACCCGCTTCGGGTCAAAGTATGTGAAAGCTGCTGGCTAGTGCAAACCGAAGACTTTGCCCAGCGCGATGCTTTTTTTAACGCGGATTACGCCTACTTTTCATCGGTTTCCTCTTCTTGGCTTGCGCATGCACAGCATTACGTTGCGATGATCGCTGCCCGTTTGGGGCTGACCAGTGCTTCTATGGTGTGGGAAGTGGCGGCTAATGATGGCTATCTGCTGCAGTATGTTGCAAAGCGAGGGATTCCTTGTCTAGGAATTGAGCCAACGCATGGCACGGCTGAAGCGGCAAGGGCGAAGGGCTTGACGGTTGAAGAGGTGTTTTTTGGCCAGCAAAGTGCCGCAGCGCTGCGCACTTCCTACGGCTTGGCCGATTTAATTGTGGCAAATAATGTGTTTGCCCATGTGCCCGATATTAATGATTTTGTTGCTGGCCTCGCCACTGGCTTGGCTCAGGGCGGAACCATTACGCTAGAGTTCCCTCATTTATTAGCGCTGATTACCCACTCGCAGTTCGATACCATCTACCACGAGCATTACTCCTATCTTTCCTTACTGGCCGTGCAGCGTATTCTGGCAGCGGCAGGCTTGCGAATTTATGATGTTGAGCGCTTAAGTACACATGGCGGCAGCTTACGCGTTTATGCCTGCCATCAGCAGGCTAAGCAAGCTAGCTCGGCAGCGGTTTTAAATCTGATTGATGAAGAAATAAGCGCAGGCTTAAATCAGGCTCATGTTTATCGTCAGTTTCAGCAGCAGGCTATTACAGTGCGTTTAGCGCTCACCGCTTTTTTGCTGGAACAACACCGTGCGGGTAAACGTGTGCTGGCGTATGGCGCGGCAGCGAAGGGCAATACTTTGCTCAATTACGCAGGAATCGATGCGGTGCTGTTGCCCATGGTGGCGGATGCCGCGCCTTCTAAGCAGGGCAAATATCTACCGGGTAGCCATATCCCAATTCTCACGCCTACCGAACTCATTGAGGCTCGCCCAGATTATGTCCTGATTTTGCCGTGGAATTTAAAAGCCGAAGTGATGCAAGAGCTGGCGGTGATCGCAGAGTGGGGTGGGCAGTTTGTTACGGCGGTGCCGAGCTTGGAGATCTTATGAGTGAGCGAATTTTATACACTAAGCCTTCAATTACAGCGCTTGAGGTGGCCTATGCCTCAGATGCGGCTGCTAATGGCTGGGGTGAGCATTGCTATGATTATATTCATCGTTTTGAGACGGGTTTTGCTAAGTACTTAGATGTGCCTTATGCCATTGCAACCTCAAGTTGCACTGGGGCCATGCATATGGGGCTTGCTGCCTTAGGTATTGGTGCTGGTGATGAAGTGATTTTGGCGGATACCAACTGGGTCGCTACCGTTGCCCCGATTGTCCATTTGGGCGCTAGTCCTGTGTTTGTAGATATTCTGCCAAATAGCTGGTGCATTGATCCAGAAGCCGTAGTAGCTGCGATTACGCCGCGTACCCGCGCCATCGTGGCCACGCATATTTACGGTAATTTATGTGATATGACGGTATTGGCTGCAATCGCAAAGCGCCATCAACTGATTCTTATTGAAGATGCGGCGGAGGCCATTGGATCTGTATATAAAGACCGACGCGCTGGCTCCCTGGCTCATTTTGGGGTGTTTTCTTTTCATGGCACTAAAACCATCACGACGGGTGAAGGGGGGATGTTTGTTACTGCAGATGCAGGGCTGTATGAACGAGTACTGACCCTCAGTAACCATGGGCGCAAGCGTGGGGAAACCAAGCAATTTTGGCCAGAAAAAATTGGTTTTAAATATAAAATGTCTAATGTGCAGGCTGCAATGGGCTGCGCTCAATTAGAGCGGGTCGATGAGCTGGTGGCGCGTAAGCGAGAAATATTTATCGCTTATCGTGATGCATTGCAATCCATTCTCGGTGTTGCACTCAACCCAGAAGCTACAGATTGTACAAATGGCTTCTGGATGCCAACGGTGGTGTTTGATCAAACCACAGGTATAAATCGTGAGCAGCTTATTGCTGCTTTTAGCCATGCAAATATTGATGCTCGTGTCTTTTTTGATCCCTTATCGAGTACCCCCGCATTTCAAGCCGTATTAACAAATGTAAACAGTTACTCAATTCCATTTAGAGCCATAAATTTGCCTAGTTATCATGATATGACCACCTCTCAAATTAAAAGAGTGATTGATTGTGTAATAGGTCTTTGCTCCGCATGAGCCAGAAAAAAATTTTATTGCTAGGGGCCAATAACCCAGAAGTGGCACGCATTATCTCTTGTATGGATCAAGATAAGAGAAGCCAGTTTGCTGGGTATATAGATAATGCACCCCAGAAAAAAGGGCAATTATTTTATGGACTGCCGGTTTTAGGTGGGTTTGAAATACTTCCCCAGCTTGATCCTACTGAATATAAATTTGTAAATCTTATTACACGGGATTGTATAACCCGCCACCAAACAACATTAAGTATGAGTCGCTTTGGCTTTGAAATGACAAACTTTATTCATCCGGGGCTAGATACCGGCATGGTTACTTTAGGGGAGGGTTTGTATTTACAGGGGGCGGCTATTCTTCAGGCAGAAGTTGTGCTTGCGAATAATGTGAGCATTTCTGCGGGTGCAATTGTCGGGCATGAAACACATATTGGCGAGTCTTCTTTCTTAGCTCCTGGGGTAACCGTATCTGGGTGCGTAAATATTGCTTGTGGGGTTTTTATTGGTTCCGGTGCATCTATTGTGCCTAGGGTGAGTATCGGTGATTGGTCCATTATTGGAGCAGGATCCGTTATCACTAGGGATGTGTCTGCAGGTGCGGTAATGGTAGGAAATCCTGCAAGAATTTTGAGAATGCAGGATATACCTGAATTTTGAATATAGGTTTAAATGGCTGGAGATGTGAAATGAATAATGATTTACATAAAGAATTTGCGCAGGAGCGCGCCTGCGATATTCAAAGACAAGGGAGTGACTCTCTTGCTTGTGCAATCGGGCTCGAGTTTCTGGTAAAAACGGCTCCGTATAAATACACCTATAATTTCAAATCTCTGGGGCGGCCTATTATTCAATTTCCGCAGGATATGATTGCCATACAAGAATTAATATGGGAGCTTAAACCTGATTTGATTATTGAAACGGGCATTGCGCATGGTGGGTCACTCATTATGAGTGCGTCTATGTTAGCAATGCTGGACTATTGTGATGCCGTAGAGCAAGGAAAAATGCTTGATCCACGTGCCGTGGGGCGTAAAGTGGTGGGCGTTGATATTGATATCCGCCAGCATAATCGTGAGGCAATAGAGGCTCATCCTCTTGCGCATAAAATTGAGATGATACAAGGGTCGTCTGTTGACCCGCTGATTGTAGAGAAAATTAAAAATATAGCATCTTCGTATTCTAAAGTTTTAGTCTGCCTAGATTCAAATCATACTCATGAGCATGTTCTTGAGGAACTAAAAGCATATGCCCCAATGGTGTCGCCTAACAGCTATTGCGTTGTTTTTGATACCGTGATTGAAAATATGCCACAGGATGCTTTCCCTGATCGGCCATGGGGTATTGGAAATAACCCTAAGACAGCCGTGCATGCGTATTTAAAAGTGCTAGAAAGCCAAAAAATATATGGGCTGAATGGTTCGGTATTGAAGTATGAAATTGATAAAAATATAGAAAATAAACTATTGATCACTGTTGCTCCTGATGGTTATCTGAAAAGAATTTAATTCTTTTCGTATGAATGAAGTGCCTTCATGGATGCATATTTTTTATTGCCTATGCGGGGGTGTGTTACTAATTTAAAGCAGATAAATTTCATGACAAAGTATACTAAAGAACTGACTCTTATTTTATTGACCCACAATAGAAAAAAATTTTTAGAGCGGTCGATTGAGTATTATTCAAAATTTCCATTTAAGCTGCTGATTTTAGATTCTTCTGTTGAATCGAATGAAAAGTTGCTGGATAAATATAAAAACTTTGACATAGAATATTGCCACTATCAGCACCATGCCTATGGTGATGTCATCCGAAAAATAAAATACGGGGTTAGCCTAGTGGCGACCCCGTATACGCTTTTTCTTGCAGATGATGATTTTACCCTGCTGGATGGTGTGCTGGAAAGTATGGAGTTTTTGGTACACAACACTGATTATTCTATGTGCCACGGATACTCAATGATGTATTTGGCTGATGCTAAAGATATCCATTATTTTCAGTATGCAAAAAAAATAAATGGTGACTACGCTGGTGCAAGAAGTAAGCGAATTATTGATTTTATGGCTGAATATCATCCTCCGTTTTATGCCGTTCAGAAAACTAATGTGCTCAGCAGCTGGTTTGAACAAATTGCTGATGATGTTCTTTTGGAGTTTAATGAGTTTGGGCATGCCTTTCATTTGCTGAATATGGGTCAAGCGCATGTTTTACATATTCCATTTTTAGTAAGAGAACTCAATTATCCTTATTCGGAGCATTTGACAGATTTAAAGTCTGCAATGGAGCTGTCCAGCTACCATCCTGAAAAAAGAAAAGAATTTTATACTCAACTCGAATGTTTACTGATTAATGAAGATTCTCTGTGCAGTGTGGCTGAAGCCCGTCAGCTCATTGAGCATTCAGTAACCGCGCTGGTAGATTGTTTGGGGGCGCAAACATCGTTGCAACTGGCTGAGCTTTTCTTTTCAACTGCCGAATCTATACCGCAAAAACCAGATTGGACTTTCTTGGCTAAGCAGCCAATCACTGAATTACCATTTTATAGTGCTGATTTTTTTAATAAATTGGCTGAAATTGATACGCTGGTTAGGGTTATGCCCTGCGGTAAGTTGCAGCTTGAAAATTTGAGCAAACTACCCACCCAAGAAAATGACCCTTATGTGCGTTTAAGAATAGAGCAGGGGTATTTTGCTGATGAGCTTGCACTGATTGCTCCGCGTGTTGCGGTGGTCTTGCATCTTTTCTATCTTGAGCAGTGGGTGGATATTCAGCCTTTATTAAAAAATATTCCTTATGAATTTGATTTGTTTGTATCCACCGTTGCAGAAAATTATCCTGCAGCTAAGGATTTGCTTGCTCAAGATTTTCCTAAGGCGGCCCTCAGTATTACGGAAAACCGTGGCCGAGATATTGGGCCCTTGTTTAGTCTTTTGCAGCAAAGCAATTTAGCGTCTTATGATTTTGTTTGTAAATTGCATACTAAAAAATCGCCGCATTTAGATCCTGAGCTGGTACAAAAATGGCGTGAAGAGTTGTTGATTTCATTGCTGCCTTCCAAAGAAGGCGTGCAGGCTATTTTTGATTTATTTAATAGCCGCCCAGAGGTGGGTATTGTGACGGGGGCGGGCGTGCTGGTGCATGCGCACTACACTCCCGGCGGCAATATTGGTTTGCTGCGTGAATTAGCCGCACGGCTGGGGTTTAATTTAGATGAAACGGCTTATGAGTTTCCTGGCGGCTCAATGTTTTGGTGCCGTGGGCGGGTGTTTAATTCATTTAATGCACTGAATATTTCCACTAATGATTTTGAGCCAGAAGCGGGGCAAACTAATGGTACGCTGGCGCATGCGATTGAGCGTTTGTTTCCGTTAATTGCTTATCATCAGGGCTTGTTAACGGTGGATGCAGGTTATCAGGGCCATGTGCCTAATCCACGTTTTCCTAATAGCAGCGAAGAGTATTTGCACTGGCTAAGTAAGCAAGAACTAAGTATTCCGGAGGCCAAGTTATTTGATCTGCACGCACAAACTGTGACTTTGCCTAAGGTTAAAATTTGTATTGTTGATCGTTTTGCCAATAAAAGCGGTTTAATTGCTTCAATTAATAGCGTTTCACGCCAATTTTATGCCAATGTAGAATTGCTGGTGTGCTCAAGCGCGGCCAATCCCATGCCAGAATCGGGGATTGAATGGATTCAAGTTGAAGATGGGTTTTATTCTGCCGTGCTGGCGGCTTTAGCCCCGCAGCAGGGGGAATGGCTTGGGCTGATGGAGGCAGGGGATCAGCTCACTATGAGCGGTTTATTACTGGCTATGCACCAGCTGGCTGATCACCCTGATTGGCAAGCGGTTTATTTTGATGATGATGTGATGAATGCCGATGGCCGCCCAGCCTGCCCGCGCTTTAAGCCTGATTTTGATATCAATTTATTACGCAGCATTCCTTATGCCGATGGCTTTTTATTGCTCAGAGTCAATGCGGCTTCGGCGGATATATACCATCAGCTTGAAGGCTGGGGTGGCGAGCAGCTCACGCTGTTATTGCATTGCTATGAGCAATATGGGGCAAAATCGATTGGCCATATTCCTGAAGTATTAACGCATTTGCAGATTAATGATTCCAGAACTTTATCCGATCCTCGTCGTTATAAAGATTTCTCTCAATTAATCAAAATGCATTTGCAGCGCTCAGGGATTGACGCTGAAGTATTGCCTAATGGCCGAGTAGAAGGCGCAGTGCGGGTGAAATATACGCTGCCAGAGCGCCCACTTGTGAGTATTATTATTCCGACTAAAAATCAGCTGCCTATGCTGCAACGCTGTATTGAATCTATTTTGGAGAAAACCCGCTATCCGAATTATGAAATTATTATCATTGATAATAATAGTGATGATCCGCTAGTACAGCCTTATTTAGAGCAGCTTGAATTATTGCTCAGTGATCGTTTACGGGTATTTTCTTACCCGCATGCTTTTAATTTTTCTGCCATTAATAATGCCGCTGTCGGCCAGGCTAATGGTGAGTATCTGCTGTTATTAAATAATGATACCGCCATGATTCAGGATAGCTGGCTGGATGAGCTATTGCATCATGCCATGCGGCCAGAAGTAGGAATTGTGGGCGCTAAGCTGTTGTATCCAAATGGCCTAGTGCAGCATGCAGGCGTTGTGCTCGGCTTGCGTGGGCCAGCTGATCACCCGTTTATTGGCGCTTCGCTGGAGGAATCTGGCTATATGCACCGGCTGCAGCTAGATCAGCAGTATTCGGTGGTGACGGCAGCCTGCATGATGATCCGAAAATCTGTGTATGAGCAGGCTGGGGGGATGGATGAGCAGGACTTCAAGGTTTCTTATAACGACGTTGATTTATGCCTAAAGGTGAGGGAGCTGGGCTATTCAACGGTCTGGACGCCATATTCAGTGGTGATGCATGAGGGGAGCGTGAGTCAAACGCAAATTAACCCTGATAAGGCCGCGGCTAAGCAATTGCGCTTTGAAGGTGAGCAGCTAGCGATGTACCGAAAATGGCGGCCAGAGATAGGCAATGACCCTGCATATAATAAGAACTTAACCCTGAGCGGTAATGGTTTTGAATTAGAGCACCGCTCGCTCTTGTCTTGGCGGCCATTAAGCTGGAAGCCTTTACCTGTGGTGCTTTGCCATCCGGCTGATCAGACTGGCTGCGGGCAATATCGTATTTTGCAGCCTTTTGCCGCGATGCAAGAAGAGCAAAAAATTTCTGGGGCGATTGCTTTTGAGCTGTTCCCGGCGTTTGAGCTGGCAAAGTTTTCCCCTGATGTGATGGTTTTTCAGCGGCAGATTTCGGCCCAACAAATTGATTTTTTGCGCCTATCCAAAGCCTGCTCGCCTTCCTTTAAGGTTTATGAGTTGGATGATTATTTGCCCAATATCCCACTTAAAAGCGCCCATCGCTCGCATATGCCTAAAGACGTGGTGAAGTCTTTACGCAAGGCGCTAACCTTTGTTGACCGTTTTACGGTGTCAACTGATGAGCTGGCGAGCGCCTATCAGGGCATGCATTCGGTCATGCATGTCGTAAACAATTACTTGCCTGTGCCACTTTGGGGGGATTTGCACTCAGCAAGAAATCAGGGCAAAAAGCCACGCGTAGGCTGGGCGGGAGGTGCCAGCCACACGGGTGATTTAGAGTTGATAGAGAGCGTGGTTAAAGCGCTTGCTGATGAAGTTGAATGGGTGTTTTTTGGGATGTGCCCAGATAAGCTGCGCCCCTTTGTGCATGAGTTTCATGCAGGTGTGCCGATTGGCCTTTATCCGGCAAAGCTAGCTAGCTTAAATCTTGATTTGGCTTTAGCGCCTTTAGAGCAAAATATTTTCAATCAGTGCAAAAGTAATTTGCGTCTTTTAGAGTATGGCATATGCGGTTTTCCAGTGATTTGTACGGATATTGCGCCGTATCGAGGTAGCTTGCCGGTTACGCGGGTAAAAAATAAGCACAAAGAGTGGGTCGATGCCATTCGAGATCATTTAGCTGACCTAGATGCCAGCGCCCGCCTAGGGCGTGATTTAAAAGCGGCCATATTAAAAGACTGGATGCTGGATGGAGGCAATCTAGATAAATGGCGTGCAGCTTGGTTGCCTAATTAATGGTATGAGGTTTGTTTTTGCGTGGTGGCAACAAACCTCATTGGCTTTGCTTGTTGTTAGTGATTGAAAAAAGATTACAAATAGTCCTCAAGTTTATCGGTGCTCTTCCGATAAAGCATACAAGGGCTTACTTATATGCCTGAAACACTAAGCACCGATTCCAGGACAAGCAAGGGGAAGTACCATGTCTCAAGTCATTAACACCAACGTACCATCACTCAATGCGCAGCGAAATTTAAGTACCTCGCAAATGAGCTTAACCAATTCTCTGCAACGCTTGTCCTCGGGTCTGCGTATTAATAGTGCCAAGGACGATGCAGCGGGTCTGGCAATTTCAGAGCGTTTCACTTCCCAGATCCGTGGTATGGATCAAGCCAAGCGCAATGCCAACGATGGTGTGTCGCTTGCGCAAACGGGTGAAGGCGCTTTGGGTCAGATGGGCGATATTTTACAACGTGTACGTGAGCTGGCTGTTCAGTCTGCCAATGCCACCAACACTTCAAATGACCGCTTGGCGATCAACTCTGAAGTAACACAGTTAGTGTCAGAGCTAGACCGTTTTGCAACATCTACCGATTTTAACGGTCAAAAATTATTTGATGGTAGCTTTACTGCAGCTACATATCAGGTGGGTGCAAATACTAACCAAACGATTACGGCTAATACTGCAAACCTGCGTACCAACCAGTACGGCACTTACCAGATGGGTGTGGGTAATGGTACTGGCAATTATGCAACAACCAACTCTGTTTCTGGCTCTACATCTGTAACAGCGGGTGCTACGGGTACGGTTAATGTGGATGGTGCTGCGGTAACTTCTTCTGGCTCATTCAGTATTAACGGCACTAATATTTCTGTTTCTGGTACAGATATGGCAAAAGATATTGCCAATAAAATTAATGCCGCCGGAACAGGTGTAACCGCCACTGCACGTACTGAAGTCAACTTAGGTTTGGCCTCTGGTACATACAGCTTAACTGCCGCTTCAAAAAGCAGCACATTTGAATCCGTATCATTTAACGTGAATGACTTGGATAACAACGGCAAAATTGAAGCCGATGAGTATTCGCAAGCGATTCAGGCGTTTAATGCCAAGTCTTCTAAGACAGGGATTACCGCTGAGCTAGCGACTTTCCAAGATTCTTCTAAAACCACTCAATATGCATTGAAGCTAACTGCTGCGGATGGCTCAAATATTGCACTGAGTAATGATCCAAGCAACGTCAGCGGGTTTGGTGGTGGCGTAACTAAGTGGGATATGGATGTAACCAATTCCAGTGGTGCTATTCAGTATAGATCCAGTGGTCAGGCTGGTGCATTGTCTACCTCTGCGGCTGGATCGGGCGTGGTGACATTCGGTGGTCAGATCGTACTGAACTCTACTAACTCATACTCTGTAACAACCAGCGGTGCTAGTTTTGCTTCAGGTGTGTTGGCGGTAGGTGGAACTTCTACCACAACAGCTTTAACCAGCGGTGCAGCTTATGCATCCACCCTGAAAACAGTTGAAAAGTTAGATATCTCAACGGTTGAAGGTTCTAACCAAGCTTTACGTGTGGTTGATGACGCTTTGTCGACAGTAAATGACCAACGTGCTAAGTTTGGTGCGCTGCAAAGCCGCTTCACTGCTACGATTAATAATCTGGCCACAACGTCAGAGAATATGAGCGCAGCGCGTAGTCGGATTAGAGATGCAGATTTCGCAAGTGAAACTGCTGCGCTGACCCGAGCTCAAGTCTTGCAACAAGCAGGTACAGCGATGTTAGGCCAAGCGAATGCCCTACCAAACCAAGTGCTAAGTTTGCTGCGCGGTTAAGTTTAAGCTAGGCTTAAATGAGTCAAGGCCCCGGCAAACTCGCGTTGCTGGGGCGTTTCTACAGGAAGGTGTATCATGGATATTCAATCAACATCGCAGCTTGTACCCGCTGTTGCGGCAAAAAGTGTTAGTGAACGCTTTCATGATGTGCCTCCGCCTTCTAGTGAGCAGGTAAAGGTAGCCAGTGCAGAGCCGGTTAAAGTGAGTCCTGATGCGGTACAGGCACTTAAACCCGCAGCGGACGCTAAAGAAGTGAAGCAGGCTGTAGAGAAGTTAAATCAAGCGGTTCAAGGTTTTTCTGATAGCTTGCAGTTCTCTGTTGAAGAAGAAACTAAGCTACCTATTGTCAAATTAATTGATACCAAAACAAAAGAAGTGATTCGACAATTCCCAAGCGAAGAAGCCATTTCTATTGCAAAGGCAATTGATCGATTTCAGGGGCTTTTAATTAAAGATCGTGTCTAGTTTGGCCGATATATTGAATACATAAATAGGGAGGCTATCATGGCTGGAATTTCTTCTTTAGGCTCAGGTTCAGGGATGGATTTATCGGGCTTGATTGATAAGCTAATGACTGCTGAAAAAGCGCCATTAAAAGATTTACTGCTTAAAGAAGCATCCTACCAAGCTAAAATATCTGCCTATGGCTCTGTAAAAAGTGCTTTGTCTGCGTTTCAAACGTCACTAAAAAACCTCTCCAGTGTACAAACGTTCAGAAGTACAACGGCTACGTTGGCTGATTCATCGATTGCAACCGTTACATCGAATAGCCTTGCTCAGCCTGGCTCGTATAGTCTAGAAGTTTCACAGTTAGCTCAAAATCAAAAACTCACATCAAATGCCTTTAGCAGTATTAATACGGGCTTGGGTACGGGTACGCTTACAATTCAACTAGGCACGGTTGATAAGCATGATACGGATGCTACAAGCGATGACACTTTTACTGCCAATGCAAAAAAACCTTCGTTTTCTATCGACATTACTTCCAAAAACAATACCTTAGCAGGGGTGCGTGATGCAATTAATCTCGCTAATCAAGGTGTAAGTGCCAGTATTTTAAATGATGGTACCGGCAGTCGCTTAGTTTTAACCAGTAAAGATTCTGGTGCTGAGAACTCAATAAAAGTATCGGTCATTGATGCCGATGGCAATAGCACGGACACTGCAGGGTTGTCTGTATTGGCTTACGATCCGGCAGGAGCGCGTAATTTAATTGAAACTCAGGCAGCGAAAGACGCTAAATTTAAAATTGATGGTATTAATGTTAGCAAGCCTACTAATTCAGTAACGGATGCTATTCAAGGTTTAACCATTAATTTAACTAAAGTTTCTTCACCAACTAGTACCGGTGCAACCACGCTTGCGCCGACCACGATTACGATTGGTTCAGATTTATCTGGGCTTAAAGATTCTATTAAAGGTTTTATTAAATCTTATAATGAATTGAACAAAACGCTCAAAGACGTTTCAAGTTATACACCTGGTAATGCAACGACCTCTGCTAAAGCTGCACCGCTCAATGGTGATTCAGCTATTCGTTCTATTCAAAATCAAATGCGCGCAGTAGTAAATGAAATGCAGGGTGAAGGGAGCTATTTTAAATCACTGAGTGATATTGGTGTTTCATTTAGTGGCTATCAAACTGATGCTAAAGGCACAATTATTGGTGGAGCGACACCTAAGGGTGATTTATCACTTAATGAGGCAAAATTACAGGTGGCTATTGCAAGCCACCCTGGGGATGTTGCCAATTTATTTACGGTCAATGGTATTTCCAGTAGCAATCAAGTTACCTTTTTGGCTGGATCTTTGGCAACTCAATCGGGTAAATATGCGGTTGAGGTGACTACCCCTGCTAGCCAAGCAAAATATAGCGGCTCTGCGCTTTCGTTTCTTAAAGTTGATGCAACAAATAATACTAAGAATGTCACTTTAGGTGGAGTCAGTGCCAGTATTGCCATTGATAATAATGATTACACAACAGAAAGTTTGGCTGCCCAAATTAAATCTAAAATTGAAGCTGATTTAACTTTGTTTACCTCTGGCACAGATACTATTAAAGTTGAATTCAATAAATTGAATAAAAACTTTGATATTAGCCGTGAAAGAACAATTGCTGGCTCGCCTGCAACGATTCAAAAAGACTCAATGGCTTTAAGTGTTGCTTCTGCTCCTAAGCCTATTACCATTGATGAAAATAATAAAACATTATTGGTTTCCGTCGATGGTGTGAATAGTCAAATTATTACGCTGGGTAAAGGTAGCTATGCCACGATGGCGGATTTGGCGGCAGAAATGCAGTCAAAAATTAATAGTGATACTTCCTTGGTTAAAGCAGGCAAAACTGTAGGCGTCGCTTTTAATGAAGCAACTAGTCAGTTTGATTTATCCTCCGGCCTATATGGGAAAGATTCAAAAATTAAAATTACAGGAGTGGGTAACTCAACCACGAGCACTTCTGCGGCAACTTTAGGTCTAGTCATTGGTGGATATTCTGATACGTCTTCTGGCCCAACCGTTGGTTATACCTATACCGCAGGAGCGGATGTGGAGGGCTTGATTGGCGGTGAAAAAGCCAAGGGGTCTGGGCAAGCTTTAACAGGTACAGGGGCCAGTGAAGGTTTAAGTTTAATTGTGACGGCGAGCACAAAAGGAGATTATGGCTCGGTTTCCTTTAACCGTGGCGTGGCTTTTGCCCTAGATAAATTACTTGATAGCATGGTTAAAGATCGAACGGGGCTGGTGGCGAAGCAAACAGAAGGGGTTACCAATAGCATTGCTCAACTAGGCGAAAAACGAGTTCGGATGAATCGCCAATATGATGCCACTGAGGCTCTTTATCGTAAGCAATTTACGGCGATGGATATTGCTATTGCTACTATGAGAAATACAAGTAGTAATTTAACGGCACAGCTTGCAAGTTTGCCAAAATAAGTGCTTTATTTTTATGAGTATAAAGTGTAGTTCTTAATTTAAATTTACACTTTGTTTTTTATTAAGTTGGCTGCTTAGTTTATTAAATAAGGCTTGTTACAATGGGCCGGTATTTCTCGAATTACTTTAGAGAGTTATTGTTATGAGTGCGGTTAAAAAAGCAATTTCTGCTTATGGGCAAACCAGCCTCGACATGGTTGTAGAATCAGCCAGTCCCCATCAACTTATTGTGCTTTTATTTGAAGGTGCGATTAAAGCCATTCAATTGGGTAAGATTTACATGCAACAGGGCCTGATTGCACAAAAAGGTGCGGCAATTTCAAAGGCTATTGCAATTATAGAAGATGGTTTGCGGCTGGCTTTAGATAAAGAAAATGGCGGTGAGTTGGCTGAAAATTTAGACTCTCTGTATGACTATATTAGTTTTGAATTATTGCAGGCTAATATTAATAACACGCCTGAACGATTGGATGAAATGTTGAATTTGTTAGGCCAATTAAAAGACGCATGGTTATCTATTGGGTTTAGCAAAGTTGAGAACGAAACGCCCGCTGTAGTGCGTGATGAACAAGAGCGGAGTAACTTAAGTTATGGGCGTATCTAAGTATTTTTCCGTCTATTCCAATTTAAAGGCATGCACCACTCAAATGTTACTCACAGCCAAGGCTGAAGACTGGGATAATATGTTGGTGCATGCTCAATTATTTGCAGAATTAAGCTCGAATTTGCCTATGATTGAATGGGGCGCGTTAACAAGCTTAGAGCAGCAACAACTCGCTGCAATTTTGCAAGTATGTAACAGCGAAGTGCAAGAGATAGAGCAAATGGCAGTCAATCAGCGCGGTGAGCTGGCGACGCTTCTGCAAAATATGCATAACACTGGAAAACTACAGCGCGCGTATGACGTCTAATAATAGCCTGCCCGCCCCGGCAGGGGAGATCGTCTTATGAATGGCATCGTCATTACTTGGGTACAGCTACTTTATATCAGCCTGATTTTGATTTTATTTTATGTGGCTGAATTGCTTTTATTTATGCGTAAAGCATCCATGCATCGCGGGGTAGGCCAAGACCCTCAAGAGATGGATAAGCTGCGTAATGAAATTGCTCAGCTTCGATTTGAGATGGATGCTCTCAAACTGCGCTTGGCTGCCTCTCAAACCCAGTGGACCAGTTCTTCTACTGAATTGGTTATGGAAGGCGATCAAGAAAGTCCCTATAGCCATGCTATTCGCTTGGCAAAGCTTGGAGCAGATTCAAATAGCGTGGCGCATCAGTGTGGTATTTCACGTGGGGAAGCTGATTTAATCGTTGCGCTTTATCGCTCTAGTACGCAGAGATAAGCATGCATTCCGGCTTTGCACCAATCCAGCGCCCTTGCTGGCATATTCAATCACAAGAGGCGAGGTGCACTTTGCGCGCCTCTTGCCTTGTTTAAAAGATCATTATGCTTCCCGGCTCTAGCCCGATCAGCTTAGTTCAGCACTACCTCAAAGCACAGGAGGGGGTGGTTGAGGTTACGCGCATCGCACCAGACGATGTGCGCTATACCGTGGGCGAGCGGGTGCAGGCAACGGTCACTGGGCTACTGCCAAACGGGCGCTATGCCGTGCTCATTAAAGATCAGCTGCTTGATCTTAATTTACCTAGAAATACCGAGCCTGGTGAAAAGCTAGATCTTACCGTGGTAACGGGCAATCCTAAGCTAACCTTTACTTTGACTGGCGCTGGCGCGCAGCCAGCTTTGCCACAAGAAATGGCCTTAAGCCAAGGGGCTCGCTTTTTGGCTTCCTTGCTTGGCAAAGGTGAGGCTAAGCCCGAAGTAGCTCAATTGAGTTCTGCTGCAGCATTGTTTGATGGTGCTCCTGATACAGAAAAATTGGCCGCTAAGCTCTCGCAAGGGCTGGCCGATAGTGGTTTATTTTATGAATCACATCAGGCTGAGTGGGTAAATGGTGAACGGCCATTGCAATCACTATTAAGAGAACCGCAAGCAGGCTTAGCTAAGCCTGCAGCGAATGGCACAGAAGCTAAAACAGAGAACACGGATAAAACAAACAGTACGCTTCTGGCTAAAGACACACAGCTAGCTGAGAAAGCGGCACAAGCACCAGATGCCGCTTTACGTAGTTTGGTGCAGCAGCAGCTGGATGTGCTCGAGCAGCGCCCCGTTGTTTGGACAGGGCAAGCGTGGCCTGGTCAGCCATTGCGCTGGGAAGTCGAAAGCGAAAACGAGCGCCAAGCGGGTAGAGGGCAAGATGAAGAGCAGCGTAGTTGGCAAACACGGCTAAACCTTCAGCTTCCCGCACTGGGTGGCTTAAATATTGTGGCGGTTCTGCATAACGGTGAATTTGCTTTGCGCTTTGAGGCGTCGGCCCAAACGGCAGAAAAAATTCGTGCAGAAACTAAGAATCTGCAAAACCGCTTTGAGGCCGCTGGTTTAACTTTGGCGTCCAGCTTGGTGGTGGTTAATGCTGAGTCTGTGAATGTCACGTAAGCATCCTGATAGCCGTCGCCAGCAAGCTGTTGCGCTGGCTTACCAGCAAGGTAGTAATTCCCCCCGTGTCGTTGCAAAAGGCCAAGGCTTGCTGGCTGAGCGGATTATTGAACGCGCCCAAGAAGCGGGCGTGTTTGTGCATGAATCGCCTGAGTTGGTGGCGATGCTGATGCAAGTGGATCTAGATCAACATATTCCCCCGCAACTTTATCGAGCTATCGCCGAATTGCTGGCCTTCGTTTATCATTTGGAACGCGGAGAAACAGCGACTGCGCCTGTTTTTGATTTACCGCCCCTAGTCGACGATCAGCCCGAGTAATCCCATCCCATGCTTCGCCATCACTTAAAAACTGCGACTTATGCTGTTGCAGCGCTCTTCTTTGCCCTTGGTTTTAATTATGGTAGCTGGGCTTCGCGCTTACCTGCTATCAAATCACAACTCCATTTAGATGCTGCACAAGTCGGCTTTTTGCTCTTGGCCGCAGGTTTAGGTGCGGTGTTTTCTTTTCCTGTTACCACTTATGTTTTGCAACGCTTTGGCTCCAAAAAAGTGTGTCTAGGCGCAGGACTGGCCTTGCCTTTGGTGCTGCCCGCGCTGGCTTTTGCGCCAAGTTATAGTTTTGCCTTGGTGATTATGGCTTTTGAGGGGGTAGCGCATAGCTGCCTAAATGTAGCCATGAATGCACAGGGCGTGGCAGTGGAGCTAGAAAACGGCAAGCCGATTATGTCTAGATTACATGCCGTATTTAGCTTGGGCGGCTTAGCTGCGGCTTTGTTTGCTTCTTTGCTAAGCAGTATTTCACCCGATTTATCCTTACATTTATGTGTTGTTGCCGTGTTGATTTGGGCAACGGTGTTGTGGGCTTCATCGAGGCTCTTGGCAGATCGGACTCAGCAGTCTATGGCCCGTGGCAAGCGCTTTGCTTTGCCAACGGGTATGGCGGTGTTGCTGGGTTTAACGGCCTTATTTGGTACGATCGTAGAAGGATCGATGGTTGATTGGACTGCACTTTATTTACGTAATGATTTACAAGCAGAACAATGGCTAGCTCCTTTGGGCTTGGCGAGTTTTTCTGGAGCCATGCTATTGGCGCGTTGGTTTGGGGATGGTTGGCGTACTCGTTGGGGTAGTCGCAAGCTTTTATTGGTGGGCAGTACCGTTGCTGGATCAGGATTGTTATTAGGCTTGGCCATGGGCGGCATTGTTCCGGCCTTGCTTGCCTTTGCCTTGGTGGGTTTGGGGGTGGCGGCGGTATCACCGTGTGTGTATATGGCTGCGGCAAGGCAGGGGGCAGTGGCTTTAGCTGCGGTTACAACGATGGGCTCGATAGGCGCTTTAATGGGCCCGCCTTTAATTGGCTTTATCGCGCAGATGAGTAATCTGGGTTGGGGGCTGGCTTTTGTGGCGCTGGGGGCTTTGATGATTGCGGTATTAGCCAGAAAAATAAGCTGGCCCACTTAATGTGCAGTTAGATGGATAATACTGACGGGTAGAGCACCCGTCAGTGCCTGCCGTGGCTTAAATTAAACCAAAACCGTTTAAAAGAATAATGCCGATTAAGAGCGGTGCAATATAGCGCAGTAAAATAAACAGCACTTTAATCAGCGCTTGATTGTTTAATGTACCACCATTGGATAGTGCTTCTTTAAGTTTGGGTAAGCCATAAGACCAGCCTGCAAAGATACAAATTAAAATACCACCGACAGGCATTAAAATATTTGAGCTGATATAGTCAAATAAATCAAATGTGTTTAAGCCAAATAGTTTCCAATTTGCAGTTAACGATTGGGATAATGCAGCGGGTAGGCCAAAGAGGGCAATCGTTAATAGGCTGATGACCGTGGCTTTTTTACGGCTCCAGTTGCAACGTTCAATCAGCATGGCAACAGGCACTTCCATGATAGAAAGAATGGCCCCTGTTGCTGCAATCGCCGTCAGAATAAAGAATAAGGCCATAAAAATACTACCGCCTGGCATGCTATGAAAGACGGCTGGAATAGTAATAAAAACCAGCGATGGGCCTGTAGCAGGTTCAAAGCCAAAAGCAAATACTGCTGGAAAAATAGCGATCCCCGCGAGTAAAGATACGGTTAAATCAGCAAACATCACGCGGGTGGCGGTGAGCGGTATATTTTGCTCAGCACGGAAATAGCTGCCGTAAGTGAGCATGGTCCCCATGCCTATGGATAGCTTAAAAAATGCCAGCCCGACTGCCGTTAAAATAACGCCTGCATTAATCTTGCTAAAATCAGGCGTGAATAAAAATTCAAGGCCACGCATTGCGCCGGGTAAAGTCAGGCTGCGGATACATAGTGCAATCAGTAATAAAAACAGCACCGGCATGAGCTTTTTGCTAACGGCCTCAATGCCTTTGGAAACGCCGCACATAATAATTGCACCGGTAAAGCCAAGTACAATCCATTGCCAGATAAGGGCAGACCGTGGATTGGCCACTAGCTCGCCAAATACAGCTTTGGTATGGGCCGGATCAATTGAGCTTAGCTGCCCAGATAGGGCTTTAAAAATATAGGCAAAGACCCAAGCTGCTACTTCAGTGTAAAAGGCCAGAATTAAAACGGCAGCCGCAATCCCCATAAAGCCAATAAGCTTCCAGAAGCCTTGCCCTTTGGGGGCTAATTTCTCAAAGGTGGTAATGGCATTAGCGCGAGACGCTCGCCCCAGCATGATTTCAGTCACCATAACCGGTAAGCCAACTAATAGTGTGGCTATGATATACACCAATAAAAAACTGGCCCCACCATTCGTACCCGTGAGATAAGGAAACTTCCAAATATTGCCAAGGCCAACGGCAGAGCCCAAGGTGGCAACGAGCACACCAAAGGTTGAGGTGAAGCCGTCGCGGGATGTGTTACTCATTATGTGTTTCCTGTTTTAAAAACAATTTACGGTAAAACCTTATTAATAATGGCGATTCATTTGCCAGCGTGTGGCTGCATATTGGCAAGTGTGCTTGCATGGCGTGGCAGGTATAATCAAAACAAGAAGAATGGAGCCTTGCATGTTTAAGTATTTAGAAGATTTCGTCGGACATACACCCTTAGTGCGTTTGAAACGGATGCCTGGTGACACCAGTAATATTATTTTAGTAAAGCTCGAAGGCAATAACCCAGCCGGATCAGTTAAAGACCGGCCCGCATTATCCATGATTCGGCACGCAGCGGCTCGCGGAGATATCCAAATGGGTGATACTTTAATTGAAGCTACCTCAGGAAATACCGGTATTGCCCTTGCAATGGCCGCAGCGGTCATGGGTTATCGCATGATTTTGATCATGCCTAAAAGCGCTAGCATTGAGCGTGTGCAAAGCATGAAAGCGTACGGTGCGGAAGTAATTTTGGAAGAAAGCATGGAAAGCGCCCGTGATTTGGCGCAAATAATGGTAAAAAAAGGCCAAGGCCTTGTGTTAGATCAGTTTGCCAACGCAGATAATCCGCTTGCTCACTACCAAAGCACTGGGCCGGAAATCTGGCAGGATACAGAGGGCCGTATCACTCATTTTGTTTCCAGCATGGGTACTACCGGTACCATTATGGGCACTGGGCGTTATTTAAAAGAACAAAATCCAGCCGTGCAAATTGTGGGTGTTCAGCCTTGCGATGGCGCGCAAATACCTGGCATTCGTAAATGGCCCGTGGATTATGTGCCTGCTATCTGTGATTTTTCTAAGTTAGATCGGATGATGGAAGTTAATCAGGCGCTGGCAGAAGAAACCACGCGCCGGCTTGCCCGTGAAGAGGGCATTTTTGCTGGGATTTCATCCGGCGGTGCGCTGGCGGCGGCTCTGCAATTATCACAACAAGTAGAAAACGCAGTGATTGTTTCCATTGTTTGTGATCGCGGAGACCGTTATCTTTCGACCGGTGTGTTTCCGGCGTAACTATTGTTAGATGTATCTATTAGAATTTTTAGTCCACGAAAAATGCTAAAGAGCCTGCAAGGCGACTAATACTTCAGGTTTATGTTGGTGTATTTTATGGACCATTTGTTATTTGAAAGTGTGTTGTAACAAGGAAAAAGCATGACCCCCGTCGATTTACATTGCCATTCAAACCATTCCGATGGCTTGCTGCCTGCGCGCGAAGTGGTGCGTAAAGCGCATGCGCGGGGGTGTCAGTTATTTGCACTTACCGATCATGATGAAACCCGTGGCTTGGCCGAGGCAGAGGACGAAGCAGCGCTTCTGGGGATGAAGTTTATCAATGGCGTAGAGATTTCAGTGAGCTGGGGTAAGCATATTCTGCATATCGTTGGCCTAGGGTTTGATCGCCATAATGAGGCGCTGCTCGCAGGGCTTGCCACTGTGCGCTCTGGCCGAGGCGAGCGTGCCGAGCGCATGGCGCGTGAGCTAGATAAAGTAGGTCTTCATGGCACTTTAGCAGGGGCGCAGCAATACGCCGATAACCCCGCTATTTTAAGCCGCGCACATTTTGCGCGGCATTTGGTCAATACCGGCGTATGTAAAGATATGGGCACGGTGTTTAAACGCTATTTGGTGCGGGGCAAGCCAGGCTTTGTAGAACACGAGTGGGCGCGTTTGCACGAAGCGATCGAATGGATTACGGGTGCAGGCGGCATCGCCGTTTTGGCCCACCCAGCCCGCTATGAAATGGGCAATGAAACCTTGCGTGTCTTGCTCACCGAATACAAACGCTTAGGTGGGCAGGCCATTGAAGTGGTTTCTGGCTGCCATGGTATTCCAGATGCCGCCCGCTTTGGCCGCTTGGCACAGGAATTTGGCTTTTTGGCCTCTTGTGGTACGGATTATCACGCCACGGGTGAAGGTGCGCGTGAGCCTGGTTTAAACCCAGATCTCCCTATGGATTGCGTACCGGTTTGGTATCGCTGGTTGCCGCCAGAGGCAATGCATTCTCCAATTTCAGTAGGTTAAATAATGTCTCAGTTTTTTTCTATTCATGCAGAAAACCCGCAAGCCCGTTTAATTAAGCAAGCCGTTGATATTCTCCGCAAGGGTGGGGTGGTGGTTTATCCCACCGACTCCTGTTATGCCATTGGCTGTAAGCTGGATTCAAAAGACGCATTAGAGCGGATTAAGCGCATTCGTCAGCTGGATGATAAACATCACTTCACCTTGGTTTGCAGCGATTTATCGCAAATTGGCACCTATGCTAAAGTTGATAATCGGGTGTATCGCATTCTTAAAGCCACCACGCCGGGTAGCTATACTTTTATCTTAGAAGCCAGCAAAGAAGTGCCGCGCCGCGTTTGGCACCCTAAAAAATCGACCATTGGCCTGCGTGTGCCAGATCATCCCATTGCCTTAGCAATGCTAGAAGAATTGGGTGAGCCGATTTTATCCTCTACATTGATTCTACCCGGTGACGAAGAGGCCATGACGGATGCGTGGGAGATTCGTGATCGCCTTGAGCATGATGTTGATTTGGTGATTGAAGGTGGTTATTGCGGTATAGAGCCAACGACCGTGGTGGATTTATCCAGTGAAAGTGCCGAGCTGCTACGAGAAGGCAAGGGTAGCCTAGCGCCTTTGGGCTTGTAGATTAGGCGTGTTTTAGCATTGTTGCATCTCTTGCTCGCGATCGATGCGAGGTTTGACAGGCTGTTAGATGGCACTGCCAGTGCGCCGTGTTGAGCTTTTTTTGCCCACCTACTTTTTGCTAAGGATTTAAATGGAATTCAATTTGATTCAAAAAATCGCCATTTGGGCGTTGCCGGTTTTGTTTGCGATTACTGCACATGAAGCCGCCCATGCCTTTGTGGCTAAAAAATTGGGTGATCCAACTGCCTATCTATTAGGGCGGGTGACATTCAATCCTTTAAAGCATATTGATCCTATTGGCACAATTTTATTGCCGCTTATTTTTCTTATTCTGCCTGGTGGATTTTTATTTGGCTGGGCTAAGCCCGTGCCAGTTGATTTTAGCCGTTTAAATAATCCTAAACGCGATATGTTGTGGGTGGCCGCGGCGGGGCCAGCTTCTAATTTTGTGATGGCGATTATTTGGGGGTTGCTATTTAAATTGGCCGAAGGCTTAGATGGCAACTCGTTTCAATTACCCTTGGCGTATATGGCCCAAGCGGGGATTAGTATTAATGTGGTGTTAATGGTGCTAAATCTTATTCCCATCCCACCGCTTGATGGGGGACGGATGTTGCTATCGGTCTTGCCCAATCATTTGGCCGCAAAGCTGGCCCGTGTTGAGCCTTATGGTATGTTTGTTTTAATAGGCTTGCTAGCAACAGGGTTATTAAGCGGTATTATGGCTCCCTTTATTGCGCTGGCTTACCGCTTAGTGCATTTTATTGTCTAGTTTATATTAGGTTTTTCTCTTTATAGGATTTGCGATGTTCCCCGATCGAGTTCTCTCCGGCATGCGCCCCACTGGCAAGCTACATCTTGGGCATTATCATGGTGTGCTCAAGAATTGGGTGCAGCTACAGAGTGAACATCCCTGTTTGTTTATGGTGGCCGATTGGCATGCGCTCACAACTAATTATGATGATGTTGGCGAGATAGAGAAAAGCGTTTGGGATATGGTGATTGATTGGATTGCCGCTGGGGTCGATCCTGCACAGGCAACTATTTTTATCCAAAGCCGTGTACCAGAGCACGCGGAGCTGCATTTGTTGCTTTCTATGGTAACGCCGCTCTCGTGGCTAGAGCGTGCGCCCAGCTATAAAGACCAAATCGAGAATCTGAGCCATAAAGATTTGGATACCTATGGCTTTTTAGGCTATCCGCTGCTGCAGGCCGCAGATATCTTGTTATACCGTAGTAATTTAGTCCCAGTTGGGGATGACCAAGTGCCGCATATTGAAATGACGCGGGAAATTGCGCGGCGTTTTAACCATGTCTTTGGCAAAGAAGCCGGCTTTGCAGAAAAAGCCGAAGCTGCGATTAAAAAAATTGGCGGCAAAAAAGGCAAGCTTTACGATGATTTACGCACTCGCTACCAGCAGGGTGGCGATGTTGAAGCATTAGAGGCTGCTAGAGCTTTATTGCAAGATACTCAAAATTTAAGTTATGGCGATCGAGAGCGCTTATTTGGTTATTTAGAGGGCGGTGGCAAAATGATCTTGCCCGAGGCGCAGCCGCTGCTGTCTAGCGTGCCCCGTTTGCCTGGTTTAGATGGGCAAAAAATGTCTAAGTCTTACGGCAATACCATTGGTCTGCGCGAAGATGCTGATTCTGTGGCAAAAAAAATCAGGCAAATGCCAACTGATCCAGCGCGTGCGCGCCGCACCGATGTCGGTAATCCTGAGCGTTGCCCTGTGTGGAAGCTGCATCAGGTGTACTCAAATCAGGCGGTGCAGCAGTGGGTGGTAGAAGGCTGTAAAAGTGCAGGGATTGGCTGTATTGAGTGTAAGCAGCCGGTGATTGATGGGATTGTTGCGGAGCAAAAGCCCATGTTTGAGCGTGCCCAGCCCTATGTTGAAGACCCCACCTTGCTTAAAAGTATTGTGGCAGATGGCTGTGAAGCTGCTCGTGATATGGCTAGAGATACGATGCGCGATGTGCGCGAAGTAATGGGCTTGTCTTATAGCTAAGCACTAGCAAATTACAATGATTGGCGGGTTAGAAACACTAAGCGTATTAAAAAAAAATGTAATACGCATGATGGGAGCTTGATTCACTTTATACTTTTTATCTTGATGATGTCTCTTGCTCATTTTTTTATTTGTTTGAGATGGTCAACGTTTAGGAATATAAACGCGTAGGGGCGCAGCAAGTAGCGCTGGTATAGGCTAGTTCGATTCCAATGTGCATTTGCTCGTGAGTTTATATTTTTTTGTGGGCGAAATTTTTAAAATGGAGGTCAAATCATGACGCAACGCAGTGTAGCATTTCCTATTGTATTAATTGCAATTGGTGCGGGCTGGCTGGTGAATGAGCTGCAGCTTATGCCGCAAATGGGCACCTTAATTATTTTGGGCTTGATTGCTGCAGGTGTGGCTGTACTGGCTTTTGAAGGGATTAATAAATCTAGTGTTGTGACCGCCCCTATGCTGATTGCGACAGGGTTTGCCGTGTATCTTAAAGATTATCATGGCCTAGGCTTAAAGCTGGCGATTCCGGCTTTAATGGTTTTGGCTGGTTTATTGATGCTATTGGCAAGATCAGTGCATATTCGCGAGCGGGTTGAGCAAGACGAGCAGCCATAAACTAACTCAAGCTGTGTTTTTGCGCAAAAGCGCGTTTTTGTGCGGCCGTCCATTGCTTGATGGTGTACTCGCTGCTGGCAGCGCTAGCGCGGTCTTTAAATTCAATCACGGCCAATAATTTTTGTGGTGGGCGGATGCGCGTATAGCGGGCGCCTTTGCCGCTAACATGTGCGGAGTAGCGTTTTTTTACATCAACGGTGATTCCTGTATAAATTGAATCATCCTGACATTCGATCAGGTATAAAAACCATGGCTTATTCTGCGTGGGTAATTCTTTAGGCATAGTTAATGACCGCAATTCCTGAATATTTAGAGCAAGACCTTTATCTTACGACAGTAAATGGTCTTAAGTCTTTGCATTTTGATGAGCAATCGACACAAAGTGCGATGGATCTCGATGATCCTTATGTTTTGGCATTGGGTTATTCGCAAACGATGATGGGATTTTTATTATTTAACGCTCAGCCTGCCCATGTGCTTATTGTAGGATTAGGGGGTGGGTCTTTGCCTAAATATTGTTATCGGCATTTGTCTGAATGTAAAGTCACTACCTTAGAAATAAGCCATGAAGTGATTGCGCTGCGTAATGAATTTTTTATTCCGAAAGATAATCAGCGATTTGAAATTATTCAAGCAGATGCGGTTAAATATATGGCCGATGGTTTAGCCAGTGCCGATGTGATTATGCTGGATGCGTATAACAAAGAGGGCCTACCTGCCGAGCTGGCAAGTGAATCTTATTACGATCATTGCCGAATGGCGCTTTCAGAGCAAGGTGTATTAGTGATTAATTTATGGGGCACGGATGCTAAATTAAGTATTTATTTAGAACGCTTAAAGCGCATCTTTAATGGCCGTATATGGTATTGCCGTGCATTTAATAGCTATAACGTGATTGTATTTGCAAGTAATGATGAAAATCATAAAATAAATTGGATTAAATTATTATTTTTAGCCTCTAAATTAGAGGCCGATCATGCTCTGGATTTGCAAGGTATTGTACGGCGCTTGCGTGCTGGTTTGGTTTATACCGGGTGAAGTTTTAAAAATAATTATTAAGAAACGGGTATCATTCCAGCCCTTAATTGGGCATTAAAATAAGAGATCATGAAATGCAAGAATTTGAAGTAGAACTGAGTAATGAATTTATCGAGCTGCATAATCTACTCAAAATCACTAATGTTGCCAGCTCTGGTGGGCAAGGCAAGATGATTGTGGCATCGGGGGATGTACAGGTGGATGGGCAGCAAGAGCTGCGTAAGGCGTGCAAAATTCGTGCTGGCCAAGTGGTGCAGGTGGGTGATGCAATTTTGATTCGCGTTGTTGCGGCTGCTGAGTAAATCACGATGAAACAAATTACCCCAGCCCATATCGCCCAGCTTGCTGATGCGGCGCAGGCCTCGCCACGCCGTCGTGCCAATCTAAATATGCATGCCGAGCTAGCCGACCCCATTCAACGGCTGGCGATTGCGATGGAGCCAGATACCTTGGTGCGCCCGCATCGCCATCCGCATACTTGGGAGCTGCTCTATCCTTTGGCGGGGCGATTTGTCGTGTTGCATTTTGATGAAGCAGGCTATGTGATTGAGCGTTGTGTTTTAGGGGCAGAAGCTGCTGTATTAGAAACCCCAGCGGGGGTATGGCATGCGGTATTGTCTTTGGATCAGGGTGGGGTGATTTTTGAAGTCAAGCACGGCCCATATCAGCCGATTGCTGAAGCAGACTTTGCCGCATGGGGCCCTGCCGATGGCGAGGAGCTTGTTCCTGCATTACTTGCTTGGTATGCCAAGGCTCAAGTTGGTGATCGATTTGAGGCTTAGTGGTGTGTCTGCCGAGCTATGGATGGTCCAGACACAAGCTTTTAACCTGTCCTAGGCCCCATGGGCGCTAAGCAAGGTTGAAAAGATCTTTTTCGTGCCGCAAAAGCACGAGGGCTGCACCCGCTCTCAACAAAAAGATGCATCTTGATGCAATGCCGTATTTTGTTATGGCAACGGTTTAAGTTGATGCGCAGGCTGGGCATAAAATCGTGCCTAAGCTACATTTTATTTAGCTTTAGCCATGCGGCGTCTAGCTCGGCAAGGTGGCGTAGTTTCTCGGCAATTTTGGCCTCTAGCCCCCGTGGCGTCGGCTCATAAAAGTGCACGTCTTCTAAACCCTCAGGCAAATAACTTTCCCCCGCGGCATAGGCTTCTGGTTCGTCGTGTGCATAACGGTAGTGTTTGCCATGACCAAGCTCTTTCATTAGCTTGGTGGGGGCGTTGCGTAGGTGTATGGGGACTTCGCGGCTCTTGTCTGTGGCGATGAGTGCTTTGGCATTTTTATAGGCCAAGTAGCCCGCGTTAGATTTGGGGGCGATGGCAAGGTAAATTACGGCTTGGGCGAGGGCTAGCTCACCTTCTGGGCTACCAAGGCGCTCGAACGTTGTGGCAGCATCGTTACAGATCTGCATGGCGCGTGGGTCGGCAAGGCCAATGTCTTCCCAAGCCATACGTACAATACGCCGTGATAAATAGCGTGCGTCACAGCCACCATCTAGCATGCGGGTCAGCCAGTACAGCGCACCATCAGGGTTGGAGCCGCGTACTGATTTATGCAGCGCGGATATTTGGTCATAAAACGAGTCGCCGCCTTTGTCAAAACGTCGGGCGTTGAGGGTGAGGGTGTCGCTTAAAAAGGCTGCATCAATTTGTACACGCTTGGCGGCCAGTGCTGCAGTGGCAGATTGCTCAATTAAATTGAGTAAGCGCCTCGCATCGCCATCGGCAAAGCCAGTGAGGGTATCGATGGCCGACTGCTCAAAAGTCAGCTCTGGCAGACATTTTTGACAGGCCCGTAGTAGTAATTCGGTCAGCTCGGCCTCTGATAGCGTGTTTAAAACATAAACTTGAGCGCGGGAAAGGAGGGCGGAGTTGACTTCAAATGAAGGGTTTTCGGTGGTTGCGCCGATAAAAGTGACAAGGCCTGATTCAACAAAGGGTAAGAAAGCGTCTTGTTGGGCCTTGTTAAAACGGTGCACTTCATCCACAAATAGTAGGGTGTGCCGCCCCATGCTGCGGTGGTTTTCGGCTTCTTCCATTGCTGCGCGAATATCTTTTACGCCAGAAAAAACCGCCGAAAGTGCAATAAATTCTACATCAAAGGCGCCGGATAATAGGCGGGCGAGGGTGGTTTTGCCAACGCCAGGTGGCCCCCATAAAATCATGGAATGCAGTTTTCTGCCTAAAATAGCGGCCGCTAGTGGCTTGCCGGTGCCGAGTAAATGTTGCTGGCCAACGACTTCGTCTATGGTTTTTGGGCGTAATTGCTCGGCAAGTGGGATATGTCCTTTGCCGAGATTGGAAAATAAATCACTCACTGAAATGGCATACCTAGCGATGGTTAACTGATATCAAGCACATGTTTTTTACATAAAACACAAAAAACAAACGTGTAAATGATGCGGATTTATGTGTGTTTTACGTGCATTTTGTAGGTAAAAAAGAATGTTTGTGTTTATTCACGAATTACATCGGCATCTTTTGGTGGGGTGAAGCGAAACTGACTAGCATCAATTTTAGGATTGATTTTTATATCGCTAAAGTAGATGCGGGTGGTTTGCCCAAAATGGTCGTGGAGTTCCATCTGCGTAAGCTGACCTTGGTTAAAGCCAAGCTTGATGGTGTCGAAGGAGTTGTCTGCTTTTTTAGGCTTGGCCTCTAGCCATTCGATATTGTCTTTGTTGGGGAGTGCATTGAGGGTGTAGAGGCGTTCAAATTGATTATTACCCGCCAACAGCGCCGCAGGGCTACTTTCTAGAGCCTTGCCAATATCTTTAACAATGGCTTGTTTTAAGTCTGGATCGTAAACCCAAAATTGTTTACCGTCAGCAAGCAGGAGTTGCTCGAAAGGTTTTTGTGACATCCAGCGAAACAAACCTGGGCGTTGGATGGCAAGAATACCACTGCTGGTTTGTGTTTTGCCTTGTCTATCGCTCACAACTTGTTTAAAGCTTGCTTGCATCGATTTGGTATTGTTTAGATAGTCTTTAAGGCTGTTTGCCGCGTCTGCCAAGGCGATTTGGCTCGTCAGTATTAGCAAAAGGGTGAGAGCAAGTTGACGCATTGGGCTTCTCCAAGCTCAAGTTAAATAGAAAAAAGCCCCGCACTGGCGGGGCTTTTTGCCGTGGCTAAGGATTACTTAGCTGGAGTGATCACTTCTTTTGTGCCTTTGATGTCGATTTCAACACGACGATCTGGGGACAGGCATTCAATCAGCTTAGCGCGTTTTTTGATTTTACCGCATGTGTCGCCAGTAACTGGCTCTGCTTTACCACGGCCTTCAAACTTGATTTGGCCTGCTGGAGCACCCTTAGTAATCAGGTAATCAGCAACAGATTTTGCACGTTTTTCAGACAGTGGTTGGTTGTATTTGTCTGAACCAATGCGGTCAGTGTAACCAATTACAACAGCTTGGCCGTCTTTAGGGTCCATTGCTTTAACTTCGTCGTACAGCTTGTCTAAAGCATCTTTACCAGCTGGCTTCAGGCTTGCTTTGTTGAAATCAAACAGAACGTCTGATTTCAGTGTGAAGTGCTTAGTGTTGATTACTGGTGCAGCAACAACAACCGGAGCTGGAGCTGGAGCAACAACAACTGGAGCAACTACAGCAGCTGGTTTAACGTAGCCATCACAACCTTCAACGTTTGCGGCTTCTTTAGACCATGTGCCTGTACGCCAGCATTCGCCGATACCATTTTTAACAACACCACCTGTGGTGTTTGCATTCTGTGTGTAAGCTTCTACGCCAGCAAATGCAGCAGTGCTCATAGCACCTAAGGCAGCAACAACGGCAAGGCGTGTCAGGGATTGCTTGATCGACAGCATTTTTAATCTCCTAGAAAATCGTTTAGCAAGCTGATATTTATATTGCTTGTAGGTTCTGGATAAGCCTCGCGAGAGGAACCGTCAAGGCTTTTTTTCCATACACGTGCTGCATTCTAATGGTTTCACAATGCTTGCGGCAAATAGTAAGGCTGTAATTTTTGCCGCAATGTGTCTATTTTGTTGTGGAGAGACACTTCAAGCATGGGGTCAATTGGAGCATCTACGCCCCCGTGGTACACTTGATGATCGAACGCGCGTGCTGCAACTAATGTGTTGTGGCATTGCAACGGCACCACCGTCGTCAAAAACGCGTGGTGCGTATTACATGACGCCCCGGCCCCTATCTAATGCTCGAAAACTTTGCCAAAGAAACAATCCCGGTAAGTCTCGAAGAGGAAATGCGCCGCTCTTACCTCGATTACGCGATGAGTGTAATCGTGGGACGCGCATTGCCCGATGTTCGTGATGGCTTAAAGCCGGTACACCGCCGCATTCTGTTTGCAATGCATGAAAGCAATAACGTTTGGAATCGCTCCTATGTGAAGTGTGCCCGCGTGATTGGTGACGTGCTCGGTAAGTATCATCCGCACGGCGATAGCGCCGCCTACGAGGCGCTCGTGCGGATGGCGCAGGACTTTTCCCTGCGTTATCCCCTCATTGATGGCCAAGGTAACTTTGGCTCGATTGATGGCGATTCTGCCGCTGCATATCGTTATACAGAGTGTCGTTT
The DNA here is from genome assembly GCF_025352645.1 of Iodobacter sp. Taxonomy (GTDB): domain Bacteria; phylum Pseudomonadota; class Gammaproteobacteria; order Burkholderiales; family Chitinibacteraceae; genus Iodobacter. The sequence goes on from NZ_JANXSO010000035.1 coordinate 58,336, forward strand.
AGAAAAAATTTCATCCGAGTTGTTGGCGGATATCGACAAAGAAACCGTCGATTTCACCCCAAACTATGACGAAAAAGAACTCGAACCTACAGTTCTGCCTACTCGCGTGCCTAATCTGTTGATTAATGGCTCGTCGGGGATTGCCGTTGGGATGGCGACAAATATTCCGCCGCATAATCTCACCGAAGTGGTTGATGCCTGCCTAGCCTTGCTGGCTAATGCAGAGCTAACCATTGATGAGATTATTGACATCATCCCCGCACCTGATTTTCCGACTGCCGGTATCATTTATGGTATTCACGGTGTGCGTGAGGGTTATCGCACGGGCCGTGGCCGCGTGATTATGCGTGCACGCACTCACTTCGAAGATGTGAGCCGCGATAAGCAGGCCATCATCGTGGATGAGCTGCCGTATCAGGTCAATAAAGCGCGCCTCTTGGAGCGTATTGCTGAGCTGGTTCGCGAGAAAACCATAGAAGGCATTACCGAAATCCGTGATGAATCGGATAAATCCGGTATGCGCGTGGTGATTGAGCTTAAACGCAGTGAAGTGGCCGAGGTTATTTTAAATAATCTCTACAAGCACACTCAGCTGCAAGACAGCTTTGGTATCAATATGGTGGCACTGGTCGATGGCCAGCCGCGCTTATTGAATATCAAGCAGGTGCTGGAATGCTTCCTGCGTCATCGCCGTGAAGTGGTGACGCGCCGCACCGTATTTGAGCTGCGTAAAGCACGCGAACGCGGCCATATTCTGGAAGGCTTGGCGGTTGCATTATCCAATGTCGATGAAATTATCGCCTTGATTAAAGCTGCGCCAACGCCAGCGGAAGCAAAAGTGAGCTTGATGAGCCGCACTTGGCGCTCCGAGCTGGTTGAAGAAATGCTCAGCCGCACCGATGTCAGCGCATCGCGCCCAGATGGCTTGGCGCTCGAATTTGGCTTTAGCTTGACCGATGGCTATCGTTTATCCGATGTGCAAACTCAAGCTATCTTGGAGCTGCGTTTGCAGCGCCTGACTGGCCTTGAGCAAGACAAGATCGTGGCTGAATACCGCGATGTGATGGAAAAAGTGCTCGATTTACTCGATATCTTAGCGCGTGAAGAGCGCGTTTCCGAAATCATCGTCACTGAGTTGAACGAAGTCAAAACCGTGTTTGGTGACGTGCGTAAGTCCGAAATCATTGCCTACGGCGAAGATCTCAGCTTAGAAGACTTGATTACGCCGCAAGATATGGTGGTGACGCTGACGCACAGTGGCTATATGAAAGCCACGCCAGCGGATGAATATCGCTCACAACGCCGTGGTGGCCGTGGTAAACAAGCCGCTGCGACCAAGGAAGACGATTTCATCGACAAGCTATTCGTGGCGAATACCCATGATTATGTCTTGTGCTTCTCATCGCATGGCCGCGTGTACTGGCTGAAAGTTTACAACGTGCCACAGGGTGGTCGTAATAGCCGTGGCAAGCCGATTGTTAATCTCTTGCCATTGCAAGATGGCGAGAAAATCAGCGCCATTCTGCCGGTTAAAGAGTTCACCGAAGATCAGTTTGTCTTTATGGCAACCGCAATGGGTACCGTGAAGAAAACATCTTTGGTGCATTTCTCACGCCCAATGAAGAAAGGCATTATCGCGGTTGGCTTGGATATGGACGACTACCTGGTTGGCGTTGAGCTAACGCACGGTGGCGATCAAATCATGATGTTCTCTGACGCAGGTAAATCAGTACGCTTCCACGAAGGCGATGTGCGTGCCATGGGCCGTACTGCTACTGGTGTGCGCGGCATGATGCTGCAAGAAGGTCAGAAAGTGATCTCCTTGCTGGTGGCCGAGCGCGACGATCAGCAAGTGCTGGCTGCAACCGAAAACGGTTATGGCAAGCGCACGCCAGTCGGCGATTACCGCCTCACTAGCCGTGGTACGCAAGGCGTGATCGCCATTGATACCGGCGATCGTAACGGCAAGCTCGTTGCGGCAACGCTGGTTGAAGATAGCGATGATGTGATGCTGATCACAACGGGTGGTGTGCTGATTCGTACCAAGGTGGCTGAAATCCGTGAAACAGGCCGCGCCGCACAGGGCGTACGCTTGATTAATCTGGATGAAGGCGAGCATTTGTCTGGTCTCGAAAAAGTATGCGAAACCGATTCAGACGATGATCTTGAAGGTGATGAAGAGCTGCTAGAGGGTGAAGTGCCTGCTGTTGATGCAGCCGACACAGAAACCCCCGCGGTAGCGGATGATGCACCTGCTGCTGAGGGCGATGCTCCAGATAGCGAGTAATTGTTTTTATCGCAATACAACACTGGCCTGCATGACAGGCCAGTGTTGTGTGTGGATGCTTTTAAAACTAAGGGATGAGCAATGAGCGAAAAAAAGCCGATCGCATCACCTGCATTATTTAAACAAATCTCTGACTGGTTTATGACCCTGCCGCATTGCCAAATATTGGGCTTTAAATTTGGTGACGCACACTATGGCAGCATGACAGTTTGTCTGCCGTTTAAAGATGAGCTGATTGGCAACCCCGCAACGCGGGTGATTCACGGTGGCGTTGTCACTTCTTTGGTGGATTCAACCAGCGCTGGTGCCATTTACACCATGCTGACCGAGCTGGAAGCTATAGCCACCTTGGATTTACGCCTCGATTATTTGCGCCCAGCCAAGCCTGATTTTCCCATTTACTGTACTGCCGAGTGCTATAAACTCACTAAGCAGATCGCCTTTACCCGTGCCACGGCTTATCAGGATGATATTCATGATCCGATTGCCTATAGCGTAGGAACCTTTATGCGCAATTCTGCACGCGAGGTGGTGTCATGAATTTAATCACGCTTGAGGTGCTTAATGGTGTTTCTGGGCGATTAGCCCGCAAGGTGGCCGCATGAGCCCGCCTATTACTGATTTTGCATCGCTTTCTATCGCGGTTGATGCCGTGCCTTATGCCAAATTGCTGGGTATTCAAAGCCGCGAACAAGATGGCCAGCCGCTGTTTTTCTTGCCGTTTCAAAAACACAATATTGGCAACACCATCTTGCCTGCATTGCATGGCGGTGTGATTGGTGGCTTTTTAGAAAACGCCGCTATTTTGCACGTGATGTGGGCCTCTGAGGCGCAAAGCGTACCAAAGATTATTGATTTTTCTATTGATTATTTACGCACTGGGCGGCCAGCGGAGCTTTACGGCCAGTGTGAGATTATTCGCCAAGGTAAGCGCGTCGCCAATGTGCTGATGACGGCTTGGCAGGATGATCGTAGCAAGCCAGTCGCGGTTGCCCGCGCCCATTTTCTACTTGCCTAAGGGATCAACGCCATGACTCAGATTTATAATTTCTCTGCCGGCCCCGCCGTTTTGCCCCGTGAAGTATTGCTCACTGTGCAACAAGAGCTAACCGATTGGCACGGCTCGGGCATGTGCGTGATGGAAATGAGCCATCGCGGTAAAGAATTCACCCAGATTATCCATGAGGCCGAAGCCGACCTTAGAAAACTACTGGGTATTCCTAAAAATTATAAAGTGCTGTTTTTGCAAGGCGGAGCGCATCTGCATTTCTCCATGATTCCGCTTAACTTGCTGCCCGAAAACGGCACGATTGATGTGGTGAATACCGGTCACTGGTCCAAAATTGCCATCAAAGAAATGAAGCGGTTTGCCAAGGTCAATGTGATTGCCTCAAGCGAAGATCGCAACTTTTGCTATGTGCCTGCCGAATCTACTTGGCAACGCTCTAAAGAAGCGAGCCTTTTGCACTACTGCGCCAATGAAACCATTGGTGGTGTTGAGTTTGCTGAAATCCCAAAAAGCGAAGTGCCGCTGATTTGTGATATGTCGTCAACCATATTATCCCGTCCTATGGATGTTTCTAAATTTGGCTTGATTTACGCCGGTGCGCAAAAAAATATTGGCCCGTCTGGCCTTTGTATCGCCATTATTCGGGAAGATTTGCTGGGTAAATCCCGCGCCAATACCCCCACCATGATGGATTACAGCGTGCATGCCGACGCCGAATCCATGTACAACACGCCACCTACATTTGGTATCTACGTGGCAGGGCTGGTATTTAAATGGTTGTTGAATCAAGGTGGGCTGGCGGCAGTTGAGCAAAAAAACATTGAAAAAGCCTCTTTGCTGTATGAAACCATCGAATCATCGAATGGTTTTTATCACTGCCCTGTGGATAAACCGTTTCGCTCGCGCATGAACGTGCCGTTTAATTTGAAAAATGAAAAATTAGACGATGATTTCTTGGCGGGCGCTAAGGCCGCTGGCTTATTGCAATTAAAGGGCCATCGTTCAGTTGGCGGGATGCGTGCTTCCATTTACAACGCCATGCCGATCGAAGGCGTACGGGTTTTATGTGAATACATGCGCACTTTTGCAAAAAGTCACGGTTAGTGATTCGCAGGGTGGGTGAAATATTGGGCTTTCCTTTCCTAAATAATTGAGTGGTTTTTTTTATTAACTGATGTTACGCACCCAAAGCCCGAATCCGTTAACCTTACAACATGAAACTTAAAGAACTTGAACTTTATACCGACTTCCTCATTGCAACTTGCGGCAAAGCAACTGCGACAGGACTGGCCGACGCGCTGGATCAA